>DATLGP010000407.1:0-2171 GCA_035540395.1 Actinomycetota bacterium | reverse complement strand
GACTTGGGCGGTGGTTCCCGCCCCGTACCCGAGCGGCACCATACAAATCGACATCTCGTTGCGCCCGTCGATCCCCAGCAGGGTGTCCAGTTCGTCGTCGACGAACCCGAGGACGACTTCGGACGAATGCCCTCCCGAGGCGGCCAGCGCAAGCAGGTTGGCCAGGATCATCCCGGAGTCCCAGTACAGGTGCCGGTAGCCTCGCGCCCGGTACTTCCAGTTGGTGCGCCACGGGATGCCGGTGAGGATCACCGTGGCGGGGGCGGCGCCGAGTGAAGGACGGTCTCCGCCGGCCCGCATCAGGTAGGGGCGCGGGTCTCCGGGCCGCAGCAGCCGGAGGGTGTCGTCCAGGGGGCTGTAGTGGTAGAGCCCGGCCTCCAAACCCTCGATCTTGCCGCACGCCAGGTATACCTCAATGGGATACAGCGCTCCTGCGCAGGCGTAGGTACGCAGATGGACCGTCCGCCCGCCGGGCTCGGTGCGTGTCCGGCGAACCCCGGCGGAAAGTACCAGGATCCGGGTCAGCTCGGCCAGGTCCAAAGGCCTCGGTTCCCCCAGACCGCCGGCCACTGCCCGCATGGCGGGGAATCCGGTATCCGCGGAGCGCGTCGGAAGCGGTAGGGGCCGAAGGGTCAGGTAGCTCTTGAACTGTTGGGGCTGGTCCATCCAGTCGATGCGGTGGGTGCCCGATCTGACGGAGGCGGGGGAGTGCTTGGTCAGCTCGTGATACCGAACAGGCTCGTAGCCGGTGCCGGTGTCGCGTTCGGTCATAACCGCCTGATCATAGGCGGTTCACTGCCGAAGGGAGCGGCTCAGCCGCTCTTGCCCAGCTGTTGCTGAAGGTCCACCAGGGCGACCGCCTCGGTGGCTCCCTGCATGGACCGGGCGAGGAACACGCTGACCGCCTCCGCGGCGAGGGGCCGTAGCTCCTGAAGGATCGTAGTGATGTCGGTGAGCGAGCGGTCCGGGGTCTGGCCGCTGACGAACGGCTCCCAGATGAACATGTTGAACATGGCGACGAGACGCCAGGCGATGCCCTCGATGTCGGCCTTCATCAACTCGGCCTGCTTCAAGACCACGCCGAGCGGTATCCCTACCGAAACCAACTGCGCCCCCACCTTCATCAAGCGGGGGCTGGGGATCCGCCACCCCTCTCCCTCGGGAGCCAGAAGGTCCAGTTCCACGGCGTTGGAGATCAGCGTTGGGTCGTTGCGGATCTCCGGGAACATCTCCTCCAGCTCGGTACGAGTCACCGACTGTGGCACCTCGTCGCTCCACGGAGCCAGCAGTGCGTCGCTGAACCCGAGTACATCGCTGAGCGATGATCCGGTGTCCCAGGCCGACAAAAGGTCGTTGATTGCCTGGAGGCCGAATCCGCGCTGTTGCAGGCGTGATATGAGGCGCAGCCGGGTAAGGTGATCGTCGTTGTAGTACCCAATTCGGCCGACGATTTCAGGAGGACTGAGGACGCCACGGGTCTGGTAGGCGCGAACGTTGCGAGTGGTGGTGCCGGCTTCTCTAGCCAGCTCGTCGATAGTCATTTTGCCGGACATAGTGCCTCCAGAATACCTCTCGTGACGGTTTGCAACGTGTCATCGAGCAATGTATCATTCCTGGATGTAAATGCGAAATCGGATCGCATCGGTTTAGGGGAGGAATAGCATGGGTGTTTGGGACGACTGGTTCTACGTAGCAGCTCCATTTCTGTTCTACCTCGCTGTGGTCTACGTCCTGGTCGCAATGGGGCGTAGCGACAGGGTGAACATCCTGCCTCAGTTCTTCGGGCGAATCTCGGACAGCCTCCGTCGCGCCACCGGGTATCCCGGTTGGGCCATGGCCGGCGCCTTGAGCGGCCTGCTGGTACTGCTGGTAGCGGCAATGGGCCTTTACTGGGACGTTGCCTGGCACGTTGACCTGGGGCGTGACGAGTTGCTGTTGAACCCGTCACACACGATGATTCTTCTCGGACTGGGCGGCCTGATGTACGCGGCGGCAATTGCCGTTACGTTCGCCACCCTCGACAAAGCTCCGGTCGGATTCAAATGGCGCAAGCTGACCATCCCGTGGTCCGCGCTTGCCCTTTTCGCTTTGGGACTGGGCGGCGTTGCGTCCTTCCCGTTCGACGAGCTATGGCACCGCGCCTACGGCATCGACGTCACCTTGTGGAGCCC
>DATLGP010000406.1:0-10129 GCA_035540395.1 Actinomycetota bacterium | reverse complement strand
ATCAGCCAGGGTATCTCAACATTCCGGGCAAAAGGCGAGGTGAACAGCGCCCCGGCGGTCGCCCGGACAAACTTCGGATTGTAGATGTCCACGGTGGTGTTCCCGAGGAAGACCGCGTTTACTCCGGCGGCGGCACAACTGCGGATTATCGTCCCGGCGTTTCCCGGGTCCCGGACCCCCGCCAGCACCACCGCCAAAGTCGGCGGCTCCCTCAACAGGGCCACCGGGTCCCGGTCCACGAACCGGCAGACTGCGACGATACCCGGCGGCGTGGTGGTGGACGAGATAGCCCGCATAACGGCGTCGGATACGGTCAGAACGGCCACACCGCGGGCCCTGGCCTGGCGGGTGAGCTCGGGGAATCGGTCCTCTGGTCCCTCGACGAACACGGTCGTAAGGGGAGCACTGGTCAACAGGGCCTGGCCGACCCCGTTCGCACCTTCCACCAGGAACTCCCGGGAGGCGTCGCGGACCGCGCGCTTGACCAGCTTGCGTGCAGCTTGGATATGCGGGTTGCGCAGGCTGGTTATCAAGACTGCTGGCGCCTTCCGGGCGAACCCATGACCCTTCGGCTCTCTGTGCGCCTTGGTGCTGTCTAGTCTCCGAGTGCCGCTTTGGCGGTGCCGGCAAGGGCGGCAAAAGCCGCCTCGTCGTTGACTGCTATCTCGGCCAGCACCTTGCGGTCGACTTCGACGCCCGCCTTGGACAAACCTTCGATGAACCGGCTGTAGGAGATACCGTTGCTCCGAGCGGCCGCGTTGATCCGCGCGATCCAAAGCCGCCGAAACTGGCCCTTCTTGTCCCGGCGGTCCCGATAGGCGTAGGTCATCGAGTGCAGCAGCTGCTCGTTCGCCACCCTGAAGTGACGGCTGCGGGCGCCCCGGTAACCGGAGGCCGCCTTGAGCACCGACCTGCGGTGTTTACGGCTGTGGACCGATCGCTTTACCCTGGCCACGCTATAGCCCCAGCATCTTCTTGACACGCTTGGTGTCGGCGGGCGAAACGAGCGCGGGGCGCTGGAGGCGTCTGCGCAGCGAGCCGGGCTTGTGCTCGAGATAGTGCTTGATGTGGGCCTGTTCTCGAACTATCTTGCCGGTTCCCGTCGTACGGAAGCGCTTTGCGGCGCCCCGGTGAGTCTTCTGCTTTGGCATTTCAAAACCTCTTGATCTTCCTGCGTTCAGGCGGTCCGGCTCTTGGATTCCTTTTCAGGCTTCGCACCGGTCTTTTTGATCGGTGCCAGAACCATCACCATGTTCTTACCGTCGAGCTTCGGATGCATCTCCACGACGGCCATCTCTTCCAACTGCTTGGAGAGGTTGCTCAACAACCTCGCACCGAGTTCGGTGTGCTGCATCTCCCTGCCCCGGAACCAGACGGTGATCTTCACCTTCGACCCCTGGTTCAAGAAGCGCTCGATGTGGTGCTTCTTCGTTTCGTAGTCATGCGTGGAGATCTTGGGTTTGAACTTCATCTCCTTGACAGTGACTTGCTGCTGGCGCTTCCGTGCTTCCTTGGCTTTGACATCCTGCTCGTACTTGTACTTGCCGTAGTCCATGATCTTGCAGACCGGAGGGTCTGCCTGCGGCGCGACCTCGACGAGATCGAAGTCAAGAGCCTGCGCCCGGCTCAACGCCTGGGCAATGGTCATGATGCCTAACTGTTCACCGCCGGGACCGACCACCCGAACTTCGGGAACGCGAATACGGTCGTTCAGCCGTGGTTCAGGGGCTATCGGCTACCACTCCTCGTCTTACGCTGCAGATCAACCTCCCCACGAGCCGACAGTCAACGACAGGGCAGGTAGCCAAGCGCGCGAAAGACCCGTTCAAGTGATTTCTACCCTACCACGTCACGGTCCTCGCCTCAGGCTGCACGGCGCACATTCCGACCCGTAATAACTATCGGTTAAGCCGCGGCGATTTCTGCCGATAGGAACGACGGGTCACAATTCGCGTGGCCTGCCCGTGGGGAGAAACCGCCATGTCGATCGAAGACTTCAAGATGTACGAGGAATGGAGCGCGTACCGGGAAACCGTCCTGGAGGAGGCGGTGGAGCAACCGGCGCCGGTGGTCCTGGCCACCTGGGCCCGGCGCTTCGGGGCTTACCTTATCGACAACCTGATTCTCAGCGTCCCGCTGGTCCTCTATTTCTTCAGCAGTCTGCCGGCTGAGATCGCTTCTCTCGGGTCGATGTCCGTGGACCCGGTCACCGGGCAGCCGGACCCGGCCGCCATGGAGTCGTTAATGGGCAGCATGATGGCCCTGCAGTTTCGGATGTACCTGATCTACGTGGTGGTCGCGACCCTCTACTACGTCGTCTGCCACGGCACCACCGGCCAGACGATGGGCAAGATGGCGCTCGGGATCCGGCTGATCAAGGTCGACGGCAGCCGGGCCGGGTGGGGGGACGCGGCGAAGCGGGCAATCGTGAACCCGATCGTGCAGATCGTGCCCTTCGTTGGGGGGCTGCTGGGAATCCTCAACGGCCTGTGGCCGCTGTGGGACGAAAAGAACCAATCGCTGGGCGACAAGGCGGCCCGAACACTGGTCGTCTACGACTGAGGCGACCGGCCCGGGATGCGGGTCAGTCGACGATCTTGGTGATCGGCAGCTCGATGATGCCGGTTGCTCCCTTGGACTTCAGGGTGGGGATCAGGACGTTGATGACCTTTTTCTCAACCACGCTCTCCACCGCGTAGCCTTCCCCGTGCGCCAACTGGGAAACGGTCGGCGCCCCGAGCGCCGGGATGACCTCAAGTACCCGGTCCAGGTCGCCGTTGGCCACGTTCAGCTTCACCAGGACCTTGCCCCGCGCATCCACCGCGCCGAAGATCAGGATTTTCAGCTCCTCCAGCGCCTGGCGCTTCTGCGGGTCGGCCCACGACTTGTGGTTGGCGATCAGCAGCGTCGGAGACTTCAATATCGTGTGGATGATCCGCAGGCGGTTCTTCCGCAGCGTGCTGCCGGTCTCCGTGACGTCCACCACCGCGTCCACTATCTCCGGCACCTTCGCCTCGGTCGCTCCGTAGGACATGAAGATCTTCACCGGGATGCCCAGGTCGTCGAACAGCTTCTGGGTGAGGTTCGGGTACTCGGTGGATATCCGGCTGCCGGGGGGCATCTGCTCGACGCTGGTGATGTCGGTACTGTCGGAAACCGCCAGAACGATCTGCACGATGCCCCGTTCCCCGACGTTGCCCTTACTGTAGGCGAGCTCGGCGATTGTATGGACGTCGGAGCCGGTCTCCCGCACCCAGTCCAGGCCCGTGAGTCCGACGTCGAAGAACCCCTCCTCCACGTACCGGGGGATCTCCTGCGGCCGCAGAAGCGAAAAACGGTCCAGGCGCGGGTCGTCCACCGTGCCGTGGTAGTCACGGTCGGAACCTCGCAAGAGGCGGATGTCGGCAGCCTCGAACAGGGCCAGGGTCTGGTTTTCGAGGCTCCCTTTGGGGATGACCAATCGGAGCATGAGGCCAGATCCTACCGTCTATAGTGGCTGCATGGCGTCAAAGCGGGCCAAGCGCACTTGGCTGATCGTAGGGATCCTCGTGGTCGTCGCCGGTCTGTGGATCACGGCTCTTACTATAAGCAGCTTCTCCAGGGGCTTCGCCGGCGGCTACGCCCGGGGTGCGGAGGTCGAGGAGCTCATAGTCGAGGAGGGCGATTCCCCCGGCAAGGTGGTGATCATCAACGTAATCGGTGAGATCTACTCCGACCCGGACGGCACCGCCCGCGGCGCCACCGACACCAACATCATCGCCCAGCTGGAGAAGGCCGAGGACGACCCCAACGTGGAAGCGATCATCCTGAACGTCGACTCTCCCGGCGGCGGAGTCCTTGCCAGCGACGCGATCTACAACAAGGTTCGCGAGGTCAACCAGGACATTCCGGTGGTTGCGCTCATGGGCGACACCGCGGCCTCGGGCGGTTACTACATCTCGGCCGGCGCCTCCGAGATCGTCGCCCACCGGTTCACGTGGACCGGCAGCATAGGCGTGATCGCGATGATTCCCAACTTTACCGACGCAGCGGACAAGCTCGGCATCACGATCACCACGGTCAAAAGCGGAGCCCTGAAGGACATCGGCTCTCCTTTTCGTGAGATCACCGAGGAGGAGCGGGCACTGTTCCAGGAGCTCATCGACGAGGCCTACAGCGGGTTCGTCGAGGTGGTTGCCGAGGGACGAGAGCTGCCCGACGCACGGGTCCGGGAGCTCGCCGACGGCCGGATCTATTCCGGCAACCAGGCCCGGGAGCTTGGGCTGGTGGACCACCTGGGAGACCGGGACACCGCGTTCGAGAGGGCCAAGGACCTGGCGGGCAACGAGGACGCCACGCTGGTCATCTACCAGCAGGTGACCGGACTGTTCGACAGCCTTCGCCTGTTCGGCGCGAGGAACCCGGCCGCGGAGCTGAAGAGCGAGCTGGGCATCCAGCGCAAGCCCGGCGCCGCCTACCTGTGGGTCCCGTAGGGACCCACCCCCGTCCCGGAGCGGGGGGCCGCCGGCCGCCGGGCAAAGGCACCGCTTCGGAGGCCTCTACCCGATGAGCTTATAGGTGTTTGCCAGCTCCACCGCGTCCATCGCCACCTCGTAACCCTTGTGGCCCTTCGCACCGCCGGTGCGGGCCAGTGCCTGCTCGGAGTTCTCGGTGGTCAGCACGCCGAAGGTCATCGGCACCCCGGAGTCCAGGGCCACCCGGATCATGCCTTCCTGGGCCGCTTTGCAGACGTAGGTGAAGTGCTCGGTCTCGCCCCGGACCACGGCTCCCAGGGTGACGATCGCATCCACCTGCCCGGCCAGCTTGCGCGCAACGCCGGGGATCTCGATGGCGCCGGGCACCGACACGACGGTTATGTCTTCGGCCTGCACCCCGCAGTCGTCGAGAGCCCGCAGCGCACCTTCCAGCAGCCGGTCGGTGATCGGTTCGTTGAAGCGGCTGATCACCACCCCGATCTTGAGGCCCTTTCCGTCGGCTTCGCCCCGCAGCGTCCTCAAACCGATCCTCCCTCCGGAGCCGAGTCGCTGCCCAGTCCCTCCAGCAGGTGCCCCAGCCGGTCCCGCTTGGTGCGAAGGTAGGAGATGTTCTCCTCGGTAGGACTGGTCTCCAGAGCTACCCGGTCGGTGATCGACAGGCCGTAGCCCTCGATGCCGGCGAACTTTTGCGGGCTGTTGGTCATCAGCAGCATGCTCGTGAGCCCCAGATCGGCCAGCACCTGCGCCCCGATGCCGTAGTCGCGCAGATCGGGAGCAAAGCCCAGTTCCTTGTTTGCCTCGATGGTGTCCCGGCCCTGGTCCTGCAGCTTGTAGGCCCGGATCTTGTGCATGAGGCCGATCCCCCGGCCCTCGTGGGCCATGATGTAGAGGACGACCCCCCGTCCGGCCTCCTCGATCTTTTGCATGGCCTGGCGAAGCTGCGGACCGCAGTCGCAGCGGGCCGACTGGAACACGTCGCCGGTGAGGCACTGCGAGTGGACCCGGACCAGCACATTCTCCTGGCCGTCCACCTCGCCCTTCACGAATGCGACGTACTCCTGGCCGTCGAGCGTGGACTGGTAGGCGTGGCAGACAAACTCGCCGTAGACGGTGGGCATCTTGGCAGTCCCCACCCGCTCCACCAGCTTTTCGCGCTGCCGGCGGTAGGCGATCAGGTCCTTGATCGTAAGGATCTTGAGGTTGAACCTCTCTGCGAGCTCCTGCAGGTGAGGCAGGCGGGCCATCGTGCCGTCCGGGTCCATGATCTCGGCCAGGACGCCCACCGGAGCGAAGCCGGCCAGCACGGCCAGGTCGGAGGCTGCCTCGGTGTGGCCCGCCCGGCGCAGCACTCCCCCGCTCGATGCCCGCAGCGGGAAGACGTGCCCGGGCCGGGCCAGGTCTGTGGGAACCGTGGCCGGATCGGCCAGGGCGCGTATGGTTACCGCCCGGTCGTAGGCGCTGGAGCCGGTGTGGCCGGGAATCTTCAGGTCCACCGAGACGGTGAAGGCGGTCCCGTGGGGGGCGGTGTTCTCGGACACCATCATCGGGATGTGCAACTCGTCCAGGCGCTGTTGGGTCACTGCGGTACAGATGAGCCCCCGCCCCTGGGTGGCCATGAAGTTCAGGTCGTCCGGGCTGATCTTCTCGCCCGGCATCACGAAGTCGCCCTCGTTCTCACGCTCCTCGTCGTCCACGACTATGAGCATCCGGCCCTCCTTCAACTCCTGGACGGCTTCCTCCACTGTTGCGAATTCCATGTTTACCTCCGGGGCTCTTGTTCAGGGGTGTAGCCGAGCAAGCGCTCGACATACTTCGCCAGGACGTCGACTTCAATGTTCACGGCATCGCCGGGCAGCTTGGTGCCGAACGTGGTGCTCTGCAGGGTATGGGGAATCAGGGCCACCGCAAACCCGCCGGGCTCCAATGCCGCCACCGTCAGGCTTACGCCCTCCAGCGTGACCGAGCCCTTGTGCACCAGATACCGTTCCAGCTCGGGGGGCAGCGAGAAGCTCATCTCCACCGATCCGGGTAGCTCCCGTACGTCGGCAACACTGCCTACGCCGTCCACGTGACCCTGGACGATGTGGCCGCCGAAGCGTCCGCCGGCCGGCATCGCCCGCTCCAGGTTCACCGGGCTTCCCACCCTCAGGGAGCCGAGGCTGGTCCGCCTGGCGGTCTCCTCCGAGATGTCGGCGGAAAACGAGCCGGACCCCGGGGCCGTGACGGTTAGACACACCCCGTTGACCGCGATCGACTCGCCGACCACGAGGTCCACGAGGTCCGACTCCAACCGGATGCGCGAGCCGGAAACCTCGGCTGCGGTGCCGACCGTCTCCACTATGCCGGTGAACATCAGCTCGCCTTCCGGACGGGATATGCGGTCACCCTCAGGTCCGGGCCGATTCGCCGGGCCTCAGCTATGACCAGGTCCAGCGCGTCGGTCACCGAGCCGGCACAAAAACCCCTCAGGGCCCCCGATTGCGAAGACCCGAGCAGCTTGGGAGCCACGTAGAAGACAAACCTGTCGATCAGCCCCTGGGCGGCGAAGCCTCCGGCCAGCGTCGCCCCGCCCTCCAGCAGCAAGGATACGATCTCCCGCTCGCCCAGCACCTGCAGCATGTCCGTCAGGCTGACCCGGCCGTCGGATCCCGGAGCGTTGACCACCTCGGCTCCCGCCTCCTTCAATGCCATGGCGCCCGGGGTGCCGTCACCGGCGGCGGTGAACACCACCGTGGGCGCATCGCCGGAGAGGACCCGGGCCCCGGGCGGGGTGCGGGCGTGGGAGTCGACCACGACCCTCAATGGGGCGCGGGACGACGAGACCCCCCTCGGGGTCAGTTGGGGATCGTCGGCCAGAACCGTCCCGACCCCGGCACAGACTGCGTCGGAGCGCGCCCGAAGACGGTGGGCGTCCAGCCGGGCCTGCGGTGAGGTGATCCACTGCGACGACCCGTCCGCCGCCGCGGTGCGCCCGTCCAGCGACACCCCCGCCTTGTAGGTGACAAACGGACGCCCGGTGGTCCGGTGGTGCACATATTGCTCGTTCAGGCGGCGAGCCTGCTCGAAGAGCAGTCCGACCTCGGCCTTGATCCCGGCTGCTCGCAGGGCGGCCAGCCCCCGGCCGGCGGTGCGGGGGTCGGGGTCCTCCATCGCCGCCACGACCCGCGAGACCCCTCCGGCGATAAGTGCGTGGACACAGGGAGGAGTCCGGCCGTGGTGGGCGCACGGCTCCAACGTCACGAACGCGGTGGCGCCTTCCGCCCGGGCCCCGGCGGCGGCCAGCGCCAGCACTTCGGCGTGGGGCCCGCCGGCCCGGCGGTGCCACCCCGAGCCGGCCAAAACGCCGTCGTTGACCAGCACGCAGCCCACCATGGGGTTGGGGCTGGTACGGCCCCGGCCTTTGGCGGCAAGGCACAGTGCTTCGTGCATCCAGGATCTGTCGTCGGGTGCCGGCATGCGATTCCTCAACCGGACCCGGCCCCGGGGGCACTTGGGAAGGCACGAATAAGACGCCGCACCGTTCAGGCGCGCGCCCTACTCCGCCGTCTTCTCCCATCCAGACTTTGACTGTCGGCCCTGGAAATCAACCAGGTCCACCTCTTCCGAAGAAGAGGGTCACGGGCTTTACCGCCGGTCCGGAATTTCACCGTGCCCCGAAGACGGGTCGTTTACTTGTCGCGAAAGAGTATGAACCATGCGTGCAAGTGCCGCCCCGATCCCGGCTATCCTTGGCGTCATGTCATCTCCGATCTCGCTGGTGGAGTTCCCGGCCGACGACCCCGAACGGGCGCGGCGGTTCTGGACCGAGGTCCTGGGGATCACCCTGGACAGCCGTGAGCAGGGTGAGGGCGAAGGCTGGCAGACCCATTCGGGTCAGGCCGAGTTCGGTCTGCACGAAAGAGGCCGCGGCCCCGGCGATACCGTGTCGATCCCCTACTTTGCGGTTCCCGACCTTCAGGGGGCGCTGTCCAGGGTCCCTGAGCTCGGAGGAACCGTGATCCACCCCGGTGAGAAGTGGGCCATCTGCCGGGACTCCGAGGGCAGCCCGTTCGGGTTGACGACGGAAAGCGGATAGCCCGGCAGCGCAGCCGCAGGACGGCGCCGGCCGATCACTAACTCAGCCCGTAGGACCGGTTTACCTTGAACTCGTAGACGATCCGTCCGTCCTTGACGGTGAGATCGATGAACTCGTCGTCGTCCAGCTCCTGCCCGAACCAGTTGATCTTTCGCGGGCTGGGGTCCGCCGGGTCTATGCCCTGCATCACCTTGAACAACCGAAGGGTCTTCTCCGACGAATCGGGTCCGTCCAGGATGGTCACCGTGGTCTCGAGCGTCAGGTACTTGTAGGCGTTTTCGGGATTCGAGGAGTCCCAGACGAACAGCGTTGCGCGCGGATCGCGCCGCAGGTGCCGGTCCCGAGCCCGCCCCCGGGTGCTCGAGCTCCACAGCCTGCCGTCCACCAGTGCCAGCCCGACCCGTACCGCATGGGGCGTACCGTCCTTGCGTAAAGTCACCATCGCCGCGGACCGGGTGTGCTCCAGGAACTCTCGGGCCTTGGGATCCATCACGACTCCTGTCGGGGGCCTTGCCGGCGCCGCTTGCCGGCCGGCGGCTGTTCCTCACACCTTACGCGCTAAGCGGTGGTTGCACCGAATACGCAAGGATCGGGTTACCGTGTGATGGAAGGAGGAGCCGGGCAGGATCCCCGGACACAGAGATATGGGACCCGGTACTTATCGGCACATTTTCAAATTACTTAAGCATTTTTTCGAAAATTTCTTTCGGCGCCCGGTGGTTGCTGCGCTGGCTGCGGTTCTGATCGTCCTGCCCGCCTGCGGGGAGCGGACTGTGGAGTCCCCCGAAGCCACCCCGGGGCAAGCTCAGCCCCCGGCAACCGAGTCGCCGGAAGGGCCTTCGCCCTCTCCATCCCCGGTCCCCACCGGCATGCCGGCAATGGACACCCCGGAATCCGCGGCGACCGAGTTGATTGCGGCCGAACAGGCTATTCGCTCCCCCGATACCGATCCTGCGCTTCTTCCCCGCCTCGGCCGGATCCAGCAGGCTGCATACCGCAAAGCATCCGCAGACCCGGCCGTCAAGCAGGCCGCTCTGGACAAGGCGCCGCCCGGGCTGCGGGACTCCCTGGCCGCCAACATCAAAGCGGGCGAGGAACTGCGCCGGCTCACCAAGCCCGGAACCAGGCTGCCGGACTGGAACATCGTCGAGCCGGCCCCCACCGAAGAGTTGCGTCGCTACTACGCCGAGGCGGAGGCCGAGTTCGGCATCCCCTGGGCCTACCTGGCCTCGATCCACCTCATCGAGACCCGTATGGGCCGCATCCGGGGCACCAGCAGCGCCGGCGCCCAGGGCCCGATGCAATTCATGCCCTCCACCTGGGCAGCCTACGGCCGGGGAGACATCAACGACACCCGGGACGCAATATTCGGCGCCGCCCGATACCTGAAGGCTTCCGGTGCGCCGGGCAACATGGATAGGGCCCTGTTCGCCTACAACCGCAGCCAGTACTACGTGGACGCCATCACGATCTATGCCCAGGAGATGCTGAAGGACGAGCGAGCCTTCCTCGGCTACTACCACTGGCAGGTCTACTACCGGCTGCCGACCGAGGATGTCCTGCTGGAGCCGGGTTACAC
>DATLGP010000405.1:0-6547 GCA_035540395.1 Actinomycetota bacterium | reverse complement strand
GCCTCGGTGATCTCCTTCAACAAGAAGTGGCGGAACCCCCGCCGGTCGATGTCCCGGGTGGTGATCTCGGGATACTGAAGGTCGCCGGTTGCCACCGGCATCCCGCGGCCGTCGTAGCCCCGGCGGTCGATGCCCTCGAGCGTTCCCGCGGCGTCGGCATTGAGAAAGACCAGACGCCCTGAGGTGCTGTCCCCGTCGATCCTGATATAGGACCCGGCTTCCTCGACGACTCCGTACGGCTCACTGGCCACGACGTAGGAGTCCTCGGCGAGCCCGACGTAAAGCGCCTGCCCGCTGCCCCGGACCGCAAGCTGCAACGTCGCCGGCTGCACCGCCGAGCTGGCGACGATCGCCATCGAGCCCTCCAGCTCGGCGACGGTGTGGGCGAATGCCTCGTCCAAAGCCTCGCCGGCCGCAACCCGGCGCGCGGCCAGAACCGGAATCACCTTGGCATCGGTGGTTATGACCCCGGCAACCTCCAGCGACTGCTGGGCTACCAGCGACGAATAATTGTCGATGTCGCCGTTCAGGACGGCAACCAGATGGGGCACCTCGCCGGCCCGGGGTTTCGCCTCCCAACCGTCCAGCGGGTGGGCATTGGCCTCTGAGATCGTACCGACGCTCGCCCACCGGGTATGTCCGAGCACCGTGGCCCGGGCGGAGGCACCCTCCAGCGCCCGCCGCAGCAGTCCGTCGTTGAGTATCCCGCGCCGGATGGCCGCCACGTTGTCGCCCAGCTCACCGATCTCCGCCGCTGCCTTGTACACAAACCCGAGGGCCCCCGAAGCGGTGCGCACCACGCCGGAGGTGAACAGGGGGTCGTTGCGCGAGCCCATCAGGCGGGCAACCTGCGGGTCGTCCAGGTCCAGCCCGTGGTCCCAGACCAGGATGTGCAGGCCGGCAGAATCCCGCCCCCGCACCTCCAGCCGGTCAATTGCCGCCAGGGCGGTCTGAATGGAACCGTAGGACTCGACGGCAGACACCGACGGGCCGGACCCGGCCAGCGCAGCCACCTCGCGTGCGGTGCCCAGCCGGTCGTGCTCGATTGCCCACAGGCGGTCCTTGACGGCTATCAGGGCGGCATTCACCTGCTCGACCTCTTCCGGGGACACCGTGCCGGCCTCGGAGTCGATCCGGCTGTCCAGCGCCTGGATCACCCGGCTGATCTCCTGCGTCCCCGACTCCAGCTTTGGTCCGAGCGCAGGATCGGAGATCAAAGCGGTGAGGCCGGGTGTCCCTTTCAGCTGCCGGTCCACCCAACCAAGCTGTTCCCCGGCCGCCGCCAGCCCGGCCACCAGGTCCTCCGAAGGGCCCGTCAGATGCTCCAGCGCGCTCTGCATCCGGTCCACCAGCGTGGCGGCCTGCGGCGGCTGCCTGGCGGACCTGCGCTTTAGAACTGCGACTATGCCGCACATAACTCAGGCCGGCCCAACGACGGGCGGTCCCGCATTCCGATTCTCGAGCATCTGCACAGCGTACCAATGCTGGGCGCGGGGAGTCCGGCCGCCCGGCCGGAAACAACAACCGACCGTGCTGCTGCTAATCGTCGTCCTTTTTGCGATCGCTCTTGCGTTCCCGGCCCTTGTCTCCGTCCTGACCCGAATCGCCGCCCGCCGAGGCGTTGCGGCCGCTTCCGGAAGCGCCCTCTCCGTCGGAGCCCTGATCGGGATCGTCCCCGTGCTGCCCGGCGCCGCCGGTGACACTGGAGTTAGCCGGTCCCGGCAGGTTGCCTACCGCCGGGAGATCCCAGGCCTGGTCGGTGGACTCTGCCTCGACCGATCCCCCAGCCGCCGCACTGCGGGAGGAGGGGCCGCTGGTGATCGACCCACCCGCCGAGGAGCGCGCCTTAGGCGCCGCACCTTCCGGCGCCGGGGCCGGGTCTGCGAGCTCGACGAACGGCGAGACCTCCACGCCCGGGCCTTCCGGCATCGCAGGCAGGGGCCCGGCCGGGGTGGTGAGCCGGGGGGCGGGGACCTCGATCGATGCCGGACGGGCCAGGGCGAGAGCCGCTACCGCAACGACCACCGAGACGGCTACAACGGTCGCCATTATCTTGACAACATTGCGCATCGGAGTTTCCTTCAACGGGGCAGGAGGACAGCAATCTTCCTCTGCTCGTCCCGGTGATGCAAATCCGGATTTCCACCCTCAGGGCCGGGGGCCCACCACCTGGCCGGAACGCCGGTCGAGAGTGCCCGCCGGGCTCTCACCCTGGGCGGTGAGGGTCAGTATCTCGACCCCCGTGTCGGTGACGATCACGGTGTGTTCGAACTGAGCGGTGGGCAGCAGGTCGTTGGCCGCCACGGTCCAGCCGTCGCTCCACATGTGGTGGTTGGGCGAGCCGGCGGTGATCATCGGCTCGACTGTGAACGTCATGCCCGGCTGCAGCTCCAGGGTGTCCCACTCATGGACGGTGTGGTTGACATGCGGGGAAGCATGAAAGACCGACCCGATACCGTGGCCTCCGTAATCCACCACCACGCCGAAGCCATGGGCGAAGGCGTACGGCTGGATCGCGTTCCCGATGACGTTCAGCGGGCGGCCCGGGGCCACCGCGGCGATCCCCCGCAACGTCGCCTCCCGGGTGACGTCGATCAGTGCCTGCAGCGTGTGGTCGACGCTGCCCACCGGGAAGGTGGCGGATGTGTCACCGTGCATCCCCCCGATGAATGCCGTGACGTCTACGTTGACGATGTCGCCCTCCTGCAGCGGGCGGTCGTCGGGGATGCCGTGGCAGATCACCTCGTTTACCGAGGTGCAGATGGACTTGGGGTATCCCTTGTAGGACAGTGTCGACGGGTAGGCACCCCGGCTGACGTAGGCCTCGTGCGCGATACGGTCCAGCTCGTCGGTGGTGACCCCGGGCCGGACCTGCATGCCGACCGTCTCCAGGACCTCGGCAGCCACCCTGCAGGCAACTCGCAGCCGCTCCAGCGTCTCCCCACGATGAATCTGGATCGAGGTGGAGGTGACCGGGATGCTTCCCCGCACGTAGTCGGGCAGGACGACCTCGGGGGGAACCGGAAGCATCGGGCTCACCACGCCCGGCTGCACCGGACTGAGGCGCATGGCCCTCTGGTCACCGTGACATCGTTTAAACTTCTTGCCGGATCCGCACCAGCAGGGGGCACTGCCTCTCAGACGGACGATCGGCGGCCTCCAAGCGACCTCGCCTGCCGGCCCCAGCATGCGGTGTGGTAGTGCCGGCGCTCCCCCGGCCTGCCCGACGGGAACGCCACCGTATGGGCAGAGCGGGGCTGAATCGTTCCTTCGCAGTACGGGCAGCGGTAGGCCTTGTCCTGGTTCGAGGTCTTGCGCACTTCGAACCCCTCGACCCGTCCGGCTGCCGGACCCAGCAGGGCCTCCTCCAGGCTGCGGACGTCGAACTCTGCGCCCCCTTTGTTCTTCCAGGGACCGGAGCCTCCCCGGCGCGTCCGGCTGGCCACTAGCGCTTCCATCCAGTTGACGGCAACTAGAACCCACCTCGGGTTTGCCCCGCGACGTACTCACTGACCGCATCGACCCAGGGAAGAAGGGTGCCGCACGAGGGACAGGCCGAGGCGTCCTTTTCGACATCGATGAATGCCACCTGACGGGGAGCCAACTGGTGGCGCAGGTGCTCCACCAGGTTGTCTGGCCGGTCGTCGTCGGCGAGCATGCCCTGGTCCTCCATCCACGCCGCAAGTCCCTCAACCTCATGATCATGCAGGTCCCCGATGATGGGCGCGACCAGATATGCGGGAATCCAGAACTGGATCTCCTGGCCGCAACGGTGGCGGATCCCGAGCATCATCGCCCGATCGGTCGTCGACATAACAACATTGTCCCGCAGTTAGCCGATCTATGGCGGTGTACCCTCATGGCTAGGCACGCGCCGTTTGGCAGCGGCGCCCCGGGGAAGACTTAGATGTTAATGGTCAAGGAGGACTTATGGTTTCTGTGAACTCGACGATGCTGCCCCTGGGGAGCGAGTTGCCCCGATTCGAGCTTCCCGACCCTTCCGGTCAAACCCACTCCAGCTCGGATTTTTCGGAGGCTCCCGGCCTGCTGGTGATGTTTATCTGCAACCACTGTCCCTACGTGAAGCACATCCGGTCCCGCCTGGCCGAGGTGACCAAGGACCTGGTCGGCCAGGGTCTGGCAATCGTCGGCATCAACAGCAACGACGCCGAGCTGTATCCGGACGACTCGCCGGAGGCGATGACGGCGGAGGCTGAGGAGTTCGGCTACACCTTCCCCTACCTGGTGGACGAGGACCAGTCGGTGGCCCGGGCGTTTCGTGCGGCATGCACTCCGGACTTCTTCCTGTTCGACGACAGCGGCCGGCTTGCCTACCGGGGCCAGTTCGACGCCAGCCGTCCAAAAAACGACCTGCCGGTAACGGGCGAGGACCTGATGAGGGCCGCCGAGGCGGTGCTGGAAGGAAGACCGGTACCCGGGGAACAGCGACCGAGCATCGGGTGCAACATCAAGTGGAAGCCGGGCAACGAACCGGATTACTTCGGCTAGCCGAATCACATGCGTAAGGCCGGGCCTCGAATGCGAAAGCGGCTCGGCGTTGTCGCACTCACCGGCGTTCTGGCGTTTGCCGCCATCCAGCTGGTGCCGTACGGCCGGGACCACACCAACCCCCCGGTAGTCCTGGAGCCCGAGTGGGACAGCCCGCTGACCGCCCAGCTGGTCGACAACGCGTGCTACGACTGCCACAGCAACGAAACCCGGTGGCCCTGGTACTCCCACGTCGCTCCGGTTTCCTGGTTCGTCTACCGAGACGTGATCGAGGGCCGCGAGGACCTGAACTTCTCCGAGATGGGCCGGGAGGACAATGAGACCGCCAAGGCGGCCGAGACCGTGGAGGACGGCGAGATGCCACCCCTCAGGTATGTCGTCAACCACCCCGAAGCCCGGCTGGACGACCGGGAGAGGGAGGCGCTGATCCGGGGACTGAACCAGAGCCTCGGCCGGGGCGCCGGCTAGTTGGAGGACGGCGCACCGGGTGGTACATTCCAACCATGTGCCGGAGCATCAAAAAACTGCGCAACCCACAAGAGCCCGCCACCAGCGAAGAGATCCAGGCGGCCGCCCTGCAGTTCGTGAGGAAGATCAGCGGCTTCTCCAAACCCTCGACGGTCAACCGTCAGGTCTTCGATGCAGCAGTTCAGGAGATCACCGACTCGGCTGAGCGGCTTCTGGAGGGTCTGGTAACCCGGGGAGCCCCCGCTGCCTCCTCCCGGTCATCCCAGACCTGACGTCCGGCCGGCCGCTCTACGGCGGCATAGAGCTGGGAGGAACCAAGGTCATCTGCGTGGCCGGTCACTCCGACGGCGAGATCGTGGCCTCGGCCCGGGTCCCCACCACCGCGCCCGACGACACCATGGCCCGGGCCGTGGAGCGCCTGAAGGCGTTCCAGACCGAACACGGGCGGCTGGAAGCCCTGGGTATCGCCGCCTTCGGACCCATCGACCTGCGGCCCTCCTCGCCGGCCTACGGCTGCCTGCTCAACACCCCCAAGCCTCAGTGGTCCCATGCGCGCATCCTGGACCGGGTCGACAGGGAGTTCAGCGTGCCGGTTGCCCTCGCCTCTGATGTGGAGGGCGCGGCTCTGGCAGAAGGTCTTCTGGGGGCAGCGAAAGATGCCGATCCCTTTGTCTACCTGACCGTCGGCACCGGGATCGGAGCCGGCGTGATCGCAGGGGGCCGACCGGTCAGGGGCCTGCTGCACCCCGAGATCGGCCACATCGGCGTGGCCCGGCGGCCCGGGGACCGGTTTCCGGGGAGCTGCCCGTTTCACGGAGACTGCCTGGAGGGCATGGCGAGCGGCCCCGCGATGAGCCGGCGGTGGGGCATGCCGGCGGAGGACCTCACCGGCGACCTGCGCACCGAGGCGCTGACCCTGGAGGCCGGTTACCTGGCCGACGGCCTGCGGTCGATCGTCTTCTCCTTCGCCCCCCGAAGGATCGTGGTCGGAGGAGGGGTGGGCCTGACTCCGGGTCTTCTTCCGATGGTCCGGGAGGCGCTTAAGGCGTCGTTGGGCGGCTACCCGGGAATCGACGAGTTCACCGAGCCGGGTTATGTCCGGGCCGCCGAGCTGGGCGGGATGGCGGGGGCGGCGGGAGCCCTGGTCCTGGCCGGCAGCGCCTCGACAGCCCATTCCTCCAGACGGACCAATCCGCCCGGAGGCGAAGAGGGCGAACGATAATCCCCCGGTTGCCCTTTTTTTGCATCCGCAGGACGAAAGGAAGAGTATTTGCCCATGGACAATGCGAACAAGACCGAAGACCAGCTATTCCAGGAGTGGCTGCTCAGCAAGGGTCCCGACGGCCGTCCGGTTTGGGCGCCCGACGGACCATCGCAGGCGACCTGGCGTGATGCTCCGCTGGCCCAGTTCCTCAAGGGCTTTTTGCGCGGCAAGGGCGGTTTCAACGGCAGGTAGCTACACGAACTGCTCTGCCATCCATAGCGTCAAACCCAAGGCTCCATCGGCTTTGAACACCTCACGCTGCCGCTCGGCACCGTTGTGCTCGACCAGCCGGCGCGGGAGCGCATC
>DATLGP010000404.1:0-8556 GCA_035540395.1 Actinomycetota bacterium | reverse complement strand
GTCCAGCGGTTCTCGGGAGACCAGGTCGTCGTCGACCTCGCGGAGCAGCCGGTTGAGCTCCTCGGTGACCAGCTTTTCGTAGATTCCGGGCTTGATCGGGCCCTCCCCCGCCTGACCCTGTTTTGTCATGGGTCGTCCCTACACTACTTGCCATGCCGGAGTCCGAGCTGCCACCCGGAAGCGGATTCGCCTACGACCTTGGCGAACGAATTCTCGCGTCCCAGTCCGCTCGCGCCGATGCAATCGACACCAAGGCCGCGGTAGTCATGGCCGTGGTCGGAGTGCTCGCCGGATTTCTCTTTCAGAGCCCGTTCCAAGGCGCGCCCAGGACGGTGATTCTCGTGGCCTCCTTCAGTGTCCCCGTGTCCCTGGCCACTGCCCTTGGGTCATTCTGGACCGCAAGATACTCGCGAGCACCCGAGTTCACCGCAGTCACGGCGCGGACCCAGAGCCCGGAGTCCTGGCTCAAGTGGAGGTTCTTGCCCAATCTTGCCGACGCCATCGCGGTCAACGACCGCAAGCTCGAACTTAAGGTCACCTATCTGAGAGTGGCCATGGTGGGCCTGCTTGTACTGATTCTCGATATCGGCGGATACTTGTTGTACGAGTTCTTTTGAATCGCAATTATCCGACGAAGCCGTCGGTGGGAGGTCAAATGGACGACGACGACAGGCGGGGAGTCCTTCTTCCCCCGGTTGAAGGCGGTACCGGCACCTACGCCAGCCAGGGGCGGTTCATCGACCGCCTGATGGGCGACCGCAAAATTCGGGCACAGGCTCGCAGGGAAGTCGACGAGCTTGTTCTGCGGTCCCAGGAGGGCGTCGAAGAACTGCCGGAGGATCCTCTTCCGGTCAAGCTGCCGCCTCCCGTGCCCGGCGGCACCGGCTCGGCAAGCAAGGGTGGCCGCCGCTTGGGCGCTATCAGGCCCCGGCAGGCACGTTAGGCGCACCTGAATGAAGGGCCACCGAATTGACGTTTTCTGGTCCGAGGAAGACGGGTGCTACGTCGCCGACGTCCCCGATTTGAAGTACTGTTCGGCGTTTGGCAGCACACCCGAAGAGGCGGTCAAGGAGGTAGTGGTCGCCAAGCAGGCCTGGCTGGAAACCGCCCGGGCCACGGGAAAGCCCTTACCTGAGCCCACGGGGTTTCCACAGGCACAATCCCGATGAAACGCCGGCATCGGTAACAGATCTTCCAGAAGCGTAATGGACGACGACGACAGGTGAGGATCCATTCTCCTCGCCCGGTTGAGGGCGGCGCCGGCACCTACGCCAGCCGGGGGCGGTTTATCGACCGCTGATTGGCGGTCGCATGATTAGGCTCTGCTAAGACCTGAGCCGCTAGCGCCGGGAGGCAGACTCATAGCGGCTTTCCTGGTAGACATGTCCCTATGGGAACGGGGAGGCGCTAGGTGCGGCATCGCTACCTGGGACGTTCGGGGATGCAGATCTCCGAGATCGTCTACGGCAACTGGGTCACCCACGGCCTGCAGATCGAAAACGATGTGGCGGCCAACTGCGTCCGGGCGGCCCTGGATTCCGGGATCACCACCTTCGACACCGCCGATGTCTACGCCAACGGTAGGGCCGAACAGGTGCTGGGCGACGCTCTGCGGGGGCATCG
Organism: Actinomycetota bacterium; assembly: GCA_035540395.1. Classification (GTDB taxonomy): domain Bacteria; phylum Actinomycetota; class CADDZG01; order JAHWKV01; family JAHWKV01; genus JAJCYE01. Next base: position 6,933 of record DATLGP010000404.1, on the reverse strand, counting down.
CCGGGAGTCGCTGGAGGTGTTCACCAAGGTCTACTGGCCGGTCGGTCCGAAGGGGCCCAACGACACCGGCCTCTCGCGCAAGCACATCATGGAAGGGATCAACGGGTCTCTGCGCCGGCTCGGGATGGAGTACGTCGATCTCTACCAGGCCCACCGCTACGACCGATTCACTCCGCTCGAGGAGACGATGCAGGCGTTTGCCGACGTCGTGCATCAGGGCAAGGCTCTCTACATCGGGGTCAGCGAGTGGACGCCCGAGCAGATCCGGGCGGCTCACCTGCTGGCAGGCGACCTCAAAATCCGGCTGATCTCCAGCCAGCCCGAGTACTCGATGCTGTGGCGGGTCATCGAGCCGGAGCTGATCCCCGCCTGCCGGGAGCTGGGCCTGGGCCAGATCGTGTGGTCCCCTCTCGCCCAGGGCGTCCTGACCGGCAAGTATCCGCCGGGGCAGACACCGCCCCCCGGGTCCCGGGCAACCGACACCAAAGGTGGCGGCAAGGGGTTCATCAGCAAGTTTATGAAGGATGAAATCCTGAGCGCGGTTCAGGGACTGCGTCCCATCGCCGCCGAGCTCGGGGTGACGATGGCGCAGATGGCCATCGCCTGGGTGCTGCAGAACGACAACGTTGCGGCCGCGCTGGTGGGGGCCTCCAGGCCGGAACAGGTCGCGGAGAACGTAAAAGCGTCCGGGATCGCAATCCCGGCGGAGCTTTTGACCCGGATCGACGAGGTGCTGGGCGATACTGTCGAGCGTGACCCGGGTCGGGTGGCGACCATGACCCCGGCCAAGCGTTCCACCTAGCCTCGCCCTGGGCTGGCTTACGGCCCCCCTACACCGTCCTCGGCCGCCGAGCTCAAGAAGCGGTACGCCCACTCCTCGGCAAACTTGCGGGAGCCGGCGAAGATCACCGGGATCTCCGGGTACCTGACGGTCAGTCTCCCCAGCATCGCCGCCATCCAGGCGGCACGCCCCGAGTGCAGGCGGAACAGGTCCGGGTAGTTGGCCTCCACCACCACCGCCGCCCGGGGGATCTCCGCCAGGCGCTGCATCTGGAACGCCAGCGTCCCGTCCGACAGGGAGGCGGCCAGGTTCTCCAGCGTCTTGCGCTCGACGCTGGCGACCAGCCCTGAAGGCGCCATCAGCCCGTAGTCCCCGGCAGGCAGCGCCGCCCGCTGCAGTTCGACCGACCTCCCGGAGAACTTGTAGCCGTACTTCTCCCGGGTGTCGACCACGATCGCAATGTCTTCGACCGTCCGGCCCTTCGGCACCCTCGCCCCGGGGTTGGCGGTGCGGACCGCCTTCTGGGTCTGCCAAAAGATTGCCGGGCGCCCCCGGGCTTCGGTGAAGATGAACTGCGACCGAGCCAGGGCGGGCCGGTCGAGCACCAGGTCGATGGCCGCTCCCCGGCGGCGGCAGATGAGGATTGAGGCCTCGTCGACCACCTCGAGCGAGGGGTCCCACTCCTCGTCTATTTGATAGCAGTAGACCCGGGAGGCCCTAGGCCAGGTGTCCTTGACCTTGAGCACCATCCCGCCGTCGAGCGGAAGTCGCACCAGGTAGGGAAGCCTGCTGTCCGGCTCGGGGTTCCGTGCAACGACGAACGGCTCCATTGCCTGGGATTTTCGCGCAGCAACAGTCGCTGCGGCGGTCTCTGTTAGCGAACCGACGAATTCCCCCGGCCGGAACCGGCAAGCCGCCCGCTTTAGCGATGCCCGCGTCGGTGCTCAATCAAGCTCACGGAAAGGCTCCAGGGCATCGCCGATGCTTGCCGAGAAGGGCGGCCAGCGCCCGCCCGCTAAACTTGTCATAGGCACGCCCTAGCCTCTGTGGATGCGATCAGGAGGTCCTTAATGGCGCTTTCAACCGAACCCGCCGGCCGGCGTTTCCGGTACGCCGACCTTGCCGCTTTCCCCGACGACAACGTAATCCGCGAGATCATCGACGGCGAGCTGATAGTGACACCCGCTCCCACTACCCGGCACCAGAGGGCAGTAACGAACCTCCTTCTCCGATTTGGGGCTTACCGCAACTCCCACGGCGGCGATGCCTTCGCTGCGCCCACCGCAGTTTTCCTTGCCGACGACAACGTGGTGGAACCGGATCTTCTGTTTGTGCGTGCCGACCACCTGGACCGGGTTGAGCTCGCGTACGTCAACGGACCCCCCGACCTGGTGGTCGAAATCTCATCCCCGTCGACCCGCCGGATCGATATCGTGCGCAAGCGGGAGCTATACGCACGATTCGAAATCCCCGAGTACTGGTTCGTCGACCTTGACGCCGAACGAGTCGAGATCTACCGGCTCGAAGCGGGTACCTTCGGCACTCCCGAACTCGTCTACCCACCGGGCACGCTCTCGACTCCGCAACTGCCGGGGCTGCGGGTGAGCGTTGATGAGGCGCTGGGGAATCCGCAACAGCCGCTTACAACAGCCGATTCGTAAGCGATCTTGGGGTCAGTCCTCCTGCTGACCCCGAGCGCTCTGTCTGCGAATCTCCTAAAAAGGGATCCCCGCCGAACTCGCTTAGGGCGACTCCGGGCCCGCCGACTGTCGTCTAGGGTGGAAGCCAAGGCAGCTACCGAGGAGGAACCATGACCCGACACGAGGCGCTAGTCCCGCTCACCCATGACCACCACCACTTTTTGGCTCACGCCGTCCGGATGGAGGAGGCAGCAACCCAGGATTCGGCGGCCCGGCGCCTGGCCGCCGACGACTACCTCAGCTTCTACCTGGGCAAGGGTCTGCGCAACATGCGGGAGGAACATGAGCTGTTCTTCCCCGCCACATTCTTCGCCAGCGACTCGGCCAGGTCACTGGTCCTTAGGGCTGTGGCAGCACATCTGGCGATGTACCACCGGACACACGGGCTACAGCAGGAACTGGCTACCGGTGACATCGCCCCCGAAACGCTCGAGCAGCTGGCCGAGATCCTAAGAGAGCACGTGCGATTTGAAGAGAGTGAGCTTTTCACCGAGATTCAAAACGCCATCCCCGAGGACGAGTTGCTTCGTCTAGGGCAAACCTACCGCAGGGACGTTTGACCCTTCGGGGCTATGACTTCGGCAGTCCGCTTCGCGACGGTGCTTGAATCTGCGCTCCGGCGCGGCCGCTCAGCGCACCGACGAATACCCCCAGCAGTACCAGAAACCCCCCCGCTGCCGCCGAGGCGGTGACCGGTTCGTCCAGGATGAAGATGCCCAGAACGGAGGCCACAACCGGCATCAGCACGAACATGTACGACATCCCCGAGGCGGTCCACCGCTTTATCGTCCATAGGAACAGCACGAACAGCACCACCGAGCCGAGGGTCACCAAATAGGCCAACGCCCACCACGTGGAAGTGTCGTCCGGCAGCGACCAGGCCTCCCGGCTCACCGCCGAAAGCGCCAGCAGGATCAACGAACCGACCAGCATCCCCACCGCGTTTGTCGACACCGGGTGCCCGAGCGGAAGCTTTTTGACTACGACGTTGGCCTCGGCATCACAGGCGGCTGCCGCCAAGATCGACAGGGCCGGCCAGAGGGCCACTCCGGCCGCCGCGGGAGCGCCCAGCATGACGGCGATCCCCGCCATCGCGATGGCCCCGCCGGCCAGACCCCGAAGGGTGATCCTCTCCAGCCCCTGCGCCGCCGCGAAGAACAGGGTCATCAACGGAACCGAGGCCGCCAGGGTGCCGACGATGCCCGCCGGCAGGTACACCAGCCCCCAGTACCCGAAGGCAAAGAAACCGGCGAAGGCCAGGAGGCCAAATAACAGGGTGCCCGGAAGCTCGCGCCGGGTGGGCAGCGGCAGCCTCCGGACGAGGACCCACCCGAACAGCAGGACCGACGCGGCCAGGAACCGAATCCCGGCACCGAAGAACGGAGGCAAACCCCGATTGGACAGGCGGACGACTACGAGGTTGCTCCCGGCCAGCAGGACGACTGTTCCGAACCCGGCCAGGGTCAACGGATCGGGCCTTCGGGTCTGGGCAGTGCTCACTTGCGTGTAATAGCACCCGCCGGTGCCACTGCCAAGACTGCCATCGGCAGATACGCGGTCAGGTCCGGCGGCGCCTGAGGAGAAAGGCCGAAAGGCCGGCTAGAAGCAGCAGAAGGATCGCACCCAGGGCGTAGGGCCACCCGGGGGTGGTATCCGGAACGGCGGCTCCCGCGCCGGGGAAGGTAAGGGTGGCACTGGAGACGCGCTCCAGCAGCTCGCTGCTCATAGTCACCTCGGCGTCCCAGGGACCCCCAGGGAGGTCTTTGCCCACGGGACTACGCGACAGAGTGGGTGATCGTCGCCACGTACTGACCAACGACTGCACCTCCGGGAACCCTGATGTCGATGTTCGGGTTCCAGGTAGCCGAGTTCAGTCCCGTAATGCCGGAAGCGGTGACAACGGCGACGGCGCCCGTCAGGTTAGTTGGGTTGTTGGCGGTGTAGGTAGCCGTGCCCACTTGGGTTATCGCACCCGCGGTGTAGCCGACGTGGCTTGCCGCAATGGCGGTTCCGGCAGGCGGCGTGAATGCGGATGAGATTGCTGTGGCGACCCAGGACGAACCTGCGCCTGCGCCGCGGGCGTCCTCCACCCGTACCTCGCCGAGTGCACCGGTGATGACGGACCCATCAACACTGTTGACCGTCGTCCCCAGGTTCACGGTGTTGGTGGGCACGGAGATTGAAAGCGACCCTGCAGTTACATCCATGGTCGCAGGTGTGGCCGCCGAGGCCGGCAGCACCATCCCCAAGGCCATAATTCCGCTGGCGGCCGCGATTACAAGCCGGCGGGTCTGAGTCCTTTGCATGATCTTCCTGTCCCCGCAGAATTCTGCGGTGAGGAGGTGCAGCGTAGGTGCCCGGTACGGGCCACCCTGCTGAGAGGAGGAACACGCTGGTGCGGATGCGCACCTTTGCCAGTTGCTTTCCGGCTCCTGGAATGTCTATCGACACAAACCCGCCCCGTCGATAGCTATTTATCTGCAGTCGATGGATCGAAGACGAGACTCAGGTCGTCTGGCGGCTGTAGACGTCCACAAGTTCCAGCGTCTCCTCCGCCGGAGGCGGCGGCTCCGGGATGCCCATCTCGGCAAGCAGATTTTTCACCACCGGGCGCACCGTGCCGTCGCGGTAGGTCTCCCACGCGCCCTTGGACTGCCATACGGCCAGGTGCCTGAGGCCGCCCGCCGTCTTGTCGACAAGGTGAACTACCAGGCCTTCTGGTTCGTCCCCCAACATCGACTTGACCCGGTTGTAGATTGCCTCGTTGCCGGGAACTTCGTAAGAAACCGCATACATCGCCTGCCTCCTCGCTATAGTCATTACAACCACCAGTATTCAATACAGGAGTTTGTATTAGAAATGTCGAAAAGTCAAGAGCCGAAACGCCGGCGATACAACTCCACGGGACGCCAGGAGCAGGCGTCAGCCCAACGGCTGCGCATTCTCGCGGCCGCGCGGCGCCGTTTTCTGGAATCCGGCTACGCCGCCACTACCCTGCCTGCCGTTGCCGCCGACGCCCAGGTATCGGTCGAAACGATCTACAAGGCGTTCCGGAACAAGCCCGGGCTTCTAAAGGCAGTGTTCGACTTTTCGGTAGCCGGCGACGACGAGCCGGTTCCCATGATCGACCGCGCCTTCGCCAACCGCATGCGCTCCGAGCCCGACCCCCGGACAAAGTTGGAGATCTTCGCCGAACACATGTCTGAGTCGATGCCCCGGGCCGCTCCGGTCTACCTCTTAGCGCGGGATGCGGCAGCCTCGGAGTCGGAGATAGCCACGTTGCTGAGGAGTTGGCGGGACGACCAACTTGCGGGCCTCGAGTCTCTCGCCCGGACGCTGAACGCCGAGGGCCTGTTGCGGCCCGGACTGACGCCGGAGACGGCTCGTGATCTGCTGTGGACCATCAACTCCACCGAGGTGTACGAACTGCTGGTACTCGAGCGCGGCTGGACCCCCGAGGGCTACCGACAGTACTTGGCGGACTCCATGATCGGGGCGCTACTGACCCCGAGCGAACCGGGGAGGCCCTGACCGCCGCCACCTTCGGGCCTCCGCCTGGATCGAGTTCCTGAGCGACACCGGCAGCCCGGTGGCCGGCAGGGCGGACGCTGCATCGGCCGCAGTCCTACACCTCGATGCTTCGACATCCTGGCCAGGCACACGGCTTTGCGCACCGCAACCGCCGGCCGTCGTGTGACGGGCCGGCGGCTGCTACGGACGGATACCTCTAGCCGACTCCCAGCTTCTCCGCCGCCATCCGGGTGCCCTCTACCCGGTTGGTGATCTTCTGGAAGGCGACGTCCCGAGCGTAATCGGGAGATCCGTGCTGGGGCTTCTCGTCGATGGAGAACGGCGAGAACCCGCAGTCGTCGGTGGAGCCGATTCGCTCCTTTGGAATGTGGTTGCCCAGCTCCACCAGCAGATCACAAACCTCCTGCGGACTCTCCACCCGGGGGTTCAGGCCGTTGATGACCCCCAGGTACACCATCTGAGGTACGCCGTTGGCGTCGTCCCGGCTGTACTTGCCGATCGCCTCGTAGACCGGGGCCTTCTCCCGCTCACTTTTGAACTGCATGAGAAAGTAACCGGCGTTGAGCTTGAAAAGCTCGCTCAGCAGGTTCTCGTAGGGAACGTCCTGGCTGTGCACCGAGTCCCGATCGCCACCGGGACAGACGTGGATTCCGATGTTGACCCGCTCCTCGGGGCCGAAGCGATCGAGCACCCGGTTGTTCAGCTCGATGAAGTGCGGCAGCATCCCCATACCGGTCCACGGGTTGCGGGGGTCGGCCCGGGTCGCCAGCCGGCCCTCGGTGAAATCGATGGAGACCCGCTTGGCGCCGGCCTCGAATGCCCGGCGAACATCCCTTTCGCACTCGTCCACCAGGTCGGCCTCGAACTCCTCCTGGGTGTAACCATCGACCGGTACGTCCAGCGGGTAGAGCAGTGCCAGCA
>DATLGP010000403.1:0-5509 GCA_035540395.1 Actinomycetota bacterium | reverse complement strand
AGGCTCCACCGAGGCCGCCAGGGGCGGTTCCTCGGGCGGTTCTGGGTCGTCCGGCCAGGGGGCCCCCGGGACGTCTGCGAACGCATCACCGGGTTCCGCCGGCGGCTCCAGCGAGGACGGCGCCTCGGCAGGATCCGCGCCCAATGCGCCCTCCAACCTTCTGGTAACCGCAGTCGACGACTCAACGGTGCGCCTGAGATGGAAGGACAATTCGCAGGACGAGACCGGCTTCGTAATCGAGCGCAGGGGCCAGACCGCCGTAGGAAGGCAGACTACCGAGGCCGACACCAAGAGCTACCTGTGGACCGGCCTGGCCTCCGGTGCCGAATACTGCTTCCGTGTACGGGCACGCAACGCGATCGGAGTTTCCGACTGGGTCCCCGAGCAGTATCGATGCGTGACCACCCACTCGGCCCAGTCCGGGCCGGGGCCCGTGACGCTGACTCCGGTCCCCTGCAGCAACGAGGGCGGCATGTCCGCCGGTGCCGAAGTGCAGGAAACCTCGATCCAGTTCCGCAACGACACCTCGCAGCCGGTGAGAATCTATGCGCTCAGCAGAGCCGGAGTGAGAGAACCGACCGCAATTTCGCTGGCGCCGCAGGGCACCACGTCCGTCTCCACCTTCCTCGGACATCCATATGTGGTGACCAGCGCCGACGAGGCCGCGGGCTGCCTTGCGATCTTCACCGGAGAAGGTTGGAGCTCGGTTGCGGTAATCCGGGAGCCGTCCGCTTAACCAGCCTCTTACCGGGCAATCCCTTAGTCGGGGTGCGGTCCTCAGCGGGACTCAGCTCGACTTGATGAACCTAACCCTGACCTGGCAATCGAGCAGGAACTCCTTGACCGAGTCGGAATCCTGGTTTGCCGGCTGCTGCGCCACCACCTCACGCAGGCCCGAGTTGGCGATCAGCTTGGCGCACTCCAGGCATGGGGGCGCAGTGATGTAGAGCGTGGCCCCCTCGCGCTGATGGGGGTCGGCGTACAGGATGGCGTTGGCTTCGGCGTGCAGACCCAGGCACGGCTTGCTCTTGTCACCCGTACGTCCCCGGGGGCAGCCCCCGGCATCGCAATTGGCATGACCCGAGGGGGTGCCGTTGTAGCCGGTAGACCGGACGTGGCGGTTGGAAACGATCACTGCGCCGTGTCGCTGCTGCGTGCAGCTGGACCGGGTGGCCGCCTGGCGCGCCAAATCCAGAAAGTACGTGTCCCAGTCGGTTGGTGGCTTGGCCTTGGGCATCTGCTGGCGATTCTGCCAGAAACGCGAAAAACCGCGAAGCCGCGGTGCGCGCACGTATCCGGGGGCTGGTACGGTCGAATAATGAACCAGCTCACCGATCTGCTCCTGTCGTGCTGGATAGCCGAGGCTGCCCGCTCCTCGACGATGGCCGCTCGCGGCCAGCAGGAGTCGGCCGTTCAAAGTGCCGCCCGGGCCCGCATCCTCGCCTCGGCGTGCAACAAGCAGGGGGTCCGGATCGTGCCCAACTACGCCACCCGCCACGCCGAGTTTCTGCGGCACCTTTCCGGAGACGACGAGGAGATGGGGGCCCTGGGCATGATCGTCCTGCAGCGGCTGGGCGCTTTTGTGGATGTCCATGGCGAGCACCTGCTTGAAAAGCCGGACCACGAAAAGCTTGTCGAGCTGGGCCGGACCGAACTGGACGAGGTCAATATGGCCTTGATGTCGGGACGGTTGTTCCCTCCCCCTCCGGCTGCCTGGCCCGAGGCCGAGGAGAGCAGGGCGCCGGGAAAGCTGCTTTTGCGGTTCGGGATCCTGGGCGACCCCCACGTCGGAACGACCGAGACCAACGAGTCGCTGGTCACCGCTCTCGACCAAATGGCCGGCGACGGCGCCAGCTTCGTGGTGGCGAACGGAGACCTCACCAAGGAAGGCAAGCTGGAGCAGTTCCACACCGCCCGCAAGATCTTCGACCAGTCGAAGGTCCCGGTTCTGGTGACTCTGGGCAACCACGACATGTGGGGAGGTGAGGACGAGCCGTCTGGGATGGAACGCTTTAACGCCGCCTTCGACGGCATCAAGCCCTACACCGAACACGTCGAAAACGGGATCAGAGTGATAGTCCTCGACTCCGCCGACCCGAGGCGCAACCCCTTCCCCCCGTTCGACCTCATGACCGGAGAGTTCAAGGACGTGCCCCCGCAGCCGGTCCCCGGCGGAACCTTTTCCGAGGAGGTCATCGACTGGATGCGCAGCCTGGAGCCTGCGGGCCCGACCTTCATCGTCCTGCATCATCCGCCGTATCCGTTTCTAGGTGTCCCTCCCCTGGTTTTCGGGTTGGACCAGGCCGGCACCGCACACCTGGCCGAACTGGCGGTGAAGGTGGGGGCAAAGGCGATTTTCGTGGGGCACTCGCACCGCTGCAACCTGAAATACCTGGAGGACGTGCCGGTGTTTGAGCTTGCCTCAGCCTGCGACTGGCCGTTCGGCTACAACATGGTGGAGGTGACCGACCAGGGATGGTCGCTCAACCTACGGCCGGTCGACTACGAACCCGACCTTGACCCGATGAGCCACCGCGACTACCTGTTCCGCCGCTACGCCACCGGGCCGAAGGAGGCACGGTCCTTCCTCGCGCTAAACGACGAAGACTCGCGCTAAACGACGCGGGGCCTTCCTAGGCGCGCCGGCCGGCCGCACTCCACACTGCCCTCGACACCCGGCGCCGAAGGGGGCCGAGCAGGATCGTCAGGTAGTACACGGCGTGCCACCAGCCCTGGACCCGCACCTCGGTACTGCCGGCCTCGATGCCCCTGCAGATCGCCTCGGCCACCCGGGGAGGCTTCATGACGGTCCAGCGCAACAGCGGGTTTGCCAGCAGGACGTCCATCGGAAACCCCTCAGTGTGGACGGACCCGGGATTGACCACCATCACCTGGACGCCCTTGTCGTAGGTCTCCGACCACAAGGACTCGGTGAAGCCCACCAAGGCGAACTTGGAGGCGGTGTAGGCAGCGGAACTGGGGACCGGGATCCGGCCGGCCATCGACGCCACGTTCACGATGACCGGTGTCCGGCCATCCCGGGGCGCCTGAGCCATCGAGGGGAACAGGGTCTGGATGCACCAGATCGGCGCGATGAGGTTCACTTTGAGCAGGTGTTCCACTTCCTCGGGGGTGGACCCGGTGATCAGGCCCGGCCCCGGGATACCGGCGTTGTTGAGCAGGATGTCCACCTTGGTGGTTCGCACGGCGATGGTTTGGGCCATAGCCCGCACCTGCTCCAAATCCGACACGTCGCAGACCAGGTAGGAGTGGGAGTCGCCCTCCAACTCTTCAACCAGCGATGCAAGCTTGTCCTCCCGCCTGGCCACGGCAACCACGGTGGCTCCCCGTGCGGCGAACGCGTGGGCGGCCGCCCGGCCGATGCCGCTGGATGCGCCGGTAACCACGCAGGTGAGCCCTTCCCAGTCCATGTCCGACAGGCTACCCGGTGGGCCTTATATTGATGTGCCCATCGCAAACTCACGAGCCGGGAGAATTTTGACCAGGACCCTCATACATCTGGTGCGCCACGCCGAGGTCGAGAACCCGAACAACATCTGGTACGGCCGGCTGGAGGGCTGGGTTCTCTCCGAGCGGGGACTTCGGCAGATAAAGGTGCTGGCCGACCACTTCGCGGACACGCCTCTGGTCGCGGTCTATTCCAGCCCGCTAACCCGTGCGATCCAGACCTCTACCGCAATTGCGGAAAGCCACGGCCTGGAAATCCAGATCGATGAGGACATCATCGAGTCGGAAGCGAAGCTTCAGGGGCTTCCCGGTGACCGCCGGCTGTTCCGCAATCCGGCCAACGTACGGTACTTCGTCAACCCGATGCGACCGTCATGGGGCGAGCCCTATGTGAGCATTCGCTCCCGGATGGCCCGGGCGGTGAACCGCATGAGGCAGGAGCACGCCGGCGGCGAGGTGGTGGCCGTCTCCCACCAGACGCCGGTACTGGTGGCCCGCCTGATGTTCGAGAAGAATCCCCGCCCGCCGTGGCGGGCCAAGGTCCCGTGCACCCGGGCCTCCATCACCACGCTGGCGTTCGACGACGACAAGTTCGTGGGCACGGAATACCTGCCGATAGGCTCAGCGGTCGTCTGAAGGCGGAGAGCATAGGAGCCCCGGTTGGGGGGCGGCCCAGTGAGGCCGGTCCGGGTCGTCATATCGGCAGCTGGCCGGGTCCCGGAACCGTATCCGGCAGCTCCTTTCCCTTGGTTTCGGGGAGCCGAAGGTAGAGCAGGCTCAGCAGCAGCACCGGGGCGGCAATCCAAACCGACGCCGCGTCGTAGTTGCCGAACCGGTCTGCCAGGAATCCGAACAGCCCCAAGCCCAGCACGGCTCCCAGTACCCCGCTGGTCGTGATCCAACCCGCAGCCGAGCTGCGGTACGAGGTGGGAAATAGCTCGGCGCAAATTGCTCCGCTTCCCGGCGTATATACCGACGCGGCGAAGATTGCCGCCAGATAGCCGATCACGACCCCCAGCCCGGGAGCGTTGTAGGTCACGATCGCACCAGCCGCCACCGCCGCCTGTGAAACCGCGCAGCTGATTCGACGGCCGAGGTTGTCGGCGGCCCACCTGCCGGCCAGCAGTCCCACCAGGCCGATGGGAGCGGCCGCCAGGACCGCGTAGGCCATGATCGCCGGATCCAGGCCGCGGAAGGTCTCGGCGAAGTAGAAGACGAAAGTCGTGACCGGAGCGCTGACGAAGGCTGCGCTGGCGGTCAGGACGCACAGGATGACCAGATGCATCCGGTACTCAACCGCAACCGGCCCGAACAACCGGTGGGCGTTGCGGGTTTCCATCGACAGGTCCTGAAAGCTCGGCGTTTCCTGTAGGCGGCGGGCAACAAACACGACGGCGAGGATTGGCAGGGCGGCAACCAGGAACAGTCCCCGGAACCCGAACAAATCCCCGGAAGCACTACGAAGAAGAACGGTCAGGCCCGCTCCCAATCCGTAAGCCGCCCCCACCAACGCCACCGCCCGCGAGCGCTGGCTGGTCTTGGTCACCTCCGCGGCAACCACGACTGCTATGGCGTTGGTGGCGGTAAGCAGAGGACGGGCGATCGCCAGAATGAGGACGAACCACCAGAAAGTGGGGGCCAGAGCGGCCGCAGCGGTGAGCAATAGGCCGGTGACGACGCATACAAGCGCAAGACGCCGCCGTCCCGACCGGTCGGCCCGGCTGGTGAGAAACAGTGCCGCCAGCGACCCGGCGCGGATGACGGCCAGGCCGACCCCCAGGGCGGTTCCTGTCAGGCCGGGTTCGTCATTTCCCACCCCGGACACGCCGAAGGCGTCCGCGACATCCGCCAGCGACGCAGTGGCGACAAACTGGGCGAATCCCGCCGCCACTGCAAGCAAGGCGGGGGCGATGGTTGCGGGATGCAGCCAGGCAGTGAATAAGGTTTTTCGGCGACCCATCGAGTCAGCCGGAAACCGGCCGGACGGTTGTCTCACCGTCGGGATTCCCACGGTCCGGCTTCTGCATGCGGTGGCTCATCT
>DATLGP010000402.1:0-2221 GCA_035540395.1 Actinomycetota bacterium | reverse complement strand
CGCCGAGTAGGGCGGGACGTAGGTGTCCAGGATCTTGGAGGCGGCGGTGGACCGGATGCCCTGGGTGCAGATGATGTCCTTGAGCGCCATCGGCACGCCTGCCAGCGGTCCCAGGGGCTCCCCGGCGGCCACGGCGGCGTCGACCTCGGCGGCCTTCGCCCGGGCGGCGTCCGGCGTCAGGGTCAGGTAGGAGAGGACATCGCCCTCGACCTCGTTGGTCCGGGCGATGCACGACTCGGCCACCTCGGCGGCCGAGACGTCCTTGCTCGCAATAAGAGAGGCCAGGTCGGCGGCGGTCCGCTCCCAGAGCTCGGTCAAGACTCGTCGTCCAGGATGCGGGGCACCCTAAAGTGCCCGTCCTCGGCGACAGGGGCGTTGGCCAGCGCGGCCTCGGAGCCGATCGAAGGGATGACCTCGTCCGGCCGGAGAACGTTCATCAGCGGCATGGAGTGGGAGGTGGGCTCGACGCCCTCGGTGTCCAGGTTGGTCACCGTGTTGGCGTGCTCGAGGATGCGCGAAAGCTGCTCCTCGAACAGGTCCAGCTCCTCCTCGGTCAGCGCCAGGCGCGCCAGCTTGGCGACGTGCTCGACCTGCTGCCTGCCAATACCCAAGGAGACTCCTTTTGCCGTGTGCGGAGAAACCATTCTTACAAGTTTTCCGGCCGGACTCCTTTCGGGGCCGGTACCGGCAGCCGCCCGCGGACGGCTACTTCGTCCCGGTGCGATATCTTTTTTCATACACCATGGCTCCCGACCCCCGTTCCGAACGCTTCCTGCGCGCCTGCCGCCGGGAACCGGTAGACGTCACCCCGATATGGATGATGCGCCAGGCCGGCCGCAGCCTGCCCGCCTACCGCGAGTTCCGCCGCCGCCACTCCTTCAAGGAGGTGGCGAGCACCCCGGAGCTGTGCGCCGAGGTCACCTTGATGCCGTTGGACTACTTCCCGGTGGACGCCGCAATCATCTTTGCCGACATCATGACCCCGGTCGCCTGCCTGGGGGTCGACTACGAGATCGTCGAGGGGATGGGCCCGCAGGTCGCCGACCCGATCCGCACGACCGCCCAGGTAAAGAGCCTGGCCGCCATCCCGCCGGCCGAAGCGGTGGGCACCCTGTTCGACGCCATGCGGATTGTTTCTGAGCGCCTGAACGGCGAGGTGCCGATGATCGGCTTTGCCGGTGCCCCGTTCACGCTGGCCAGCTACCTGGTGGAGGGCCGCCCGAACGCCGAGCTGCCGGCCACCCGGGCGCTCATGAAGGACCATCCGGAGGTCTGGCACGGCCTTTTGGACCACATGACCGGCGTCCTCATCGACTACATGGGCGAGCAGGTGAAGGCCGGCGTGCAAGCCCTGCAGCTGTTCGACAGCTGGGTCGGCCGCCTCACTCCGAAGGAGTACCAAGAGTTCGCCCTGCCCTACTCCGCCCGCATCTTCGAGGGCACCGCAGCCCTGGGCGTTCCCCGCATCCATTTCGGCACCGGGACCAAGGACCTGCTCGACCTCATGGCGTCACCGGACCCGGAGGTGGTCGGGATCGACGCAGCCGTCCCGCTCGACGAGGCGTGGGACCGGGTCGGCCACGACAAGGCGGTTCAGGGCAACCTCGACTCGAAGCTCATGCTCGGCGACCCGGAGACGATGGTCAAGGAAGCCGAGGAGGTTCTCCGCCGAGCCGCCGGACGGCCGGGCCACATCTTCAATCTGGGCCACGGCGTGCTGCCCGACACCCCTCTGGACAACCTGAAGCTGCTGGTCGACACGGTCCACGGGTACCCGGACGAATGAGAACAGCCGTGCTGCTCATGGCCTACGGGAGCCCGAGGACCCCGGACGAGATAGAGCCCTACTTCACCGACATCCGCGGCGGCCGCCCTCCGTCTCCCCAGGTGCTCAAGGTTCTGGCCGACAGGTACGAACGCATCGGCGGCAAGTCTCCGCTGAACGAGATCACCCGGGAGCAGGCCGAGTCGCTGGAGGAGTTGCTGGAGCACGAGCACCCGGGAGACTTCGCGGTGTTCACCGGGATGAAGCACTGGCACCCGTTCGTTGCCGACAGCGTTGCCGAGATAGTGGACGCCGGCATCACCCGGGTGATCGGGCTGGTGCTGGCCCCGCACTTTTCGAAGAAGTCGATCGGCGAGTACGAGGCCCGCATACTCAAGGCCCGGGACGGCCTGGGGGCGGACCTCCGGCTGACGATGGTGAAGTCCTGGTACGACG
>DATLGP010000401.1:0-4105 GCA_035540395.1 Actinomycetota bacterium | reverse complement strand
TCCGGGGCCTGCGGTCGTTTCCGACTCACCCAGCCCGACATATGGTGCAATTGCCGAGATCTCGTCGAAAGTCGGCTCCTCGGTGACCCAGCTCCAGCCGACAATGAGGTCGGGCCTGACGGCTACGAGCTCCTCGGGAGTCGGCGGGATGTTCTTCGTAATAGTCACGGAATCGTCAAGGTCAACCCACGGCCCGGCAAAAGTCGTGGTAAGAACGGGCATCACGCCCACCGCGACCATGTCGGTCTCGAAGGATCCGATCGCCGCCACCACCCGCTTGGGATCGGCAGGAACTACGACGGGTCCACCATCGGAGGTGACGGTGCGGGTCGCAACGGCGGGCCCGTTCGCCGGACGATTTCCGCAGGCGGCAAGCAGACCGGCGGCTCCCAGCATCGCGAGAAACTTCCGGCGGGTGACCGCCTGGGTAGGGACATGGTTTATCGGTAGTTCAAGATCTGTTGGCATAAGGCCATCCTCTTCACTAATTCCGTTTGGTAATCCTAAGCTTCTGAATTAGGTCATGCAAAGTCTGCAGCGAGACCTCTTCGACCCCCCGTCCCGAACAACGATCTCGGGAACATGTCGCGTCGCAGCGTGTACAGGATGAGGATTCTGGGTAGGGCGCGAAGAGTGGATCAGCGCATGCACGACATTCAGCGGATGCATCCGCAGCCGGCGGGTTTCCCGGGTCGGGGTCCTGGGAGGGTCGTCGATATGACGTTTTCCCGGCCACGGTTCACCCGAGTTCGGTCACTCCTCGGGATGCTGATGCTCCTGCTTGCCGCCTGCGGCACCGGCGACGGCGACGGCGACGCCCCCGCCACGCCTACTATCGGGGCGACGGGCATGCCGACCCCGGATGGCTCGGCGCAGCCGCCCGAGCGGTGGGTGGGAATCGACGATCGCGGGCGCCTGGTGACGGTTCGGACCGCCGACGGTGAGGTCGAGCAGGTACTTGGCCGGTTCGACGATCCGCAGGATTGCCCGCCGCCCGGGGAACCCGCGGCCGGCTGCCGGTGGGTAACCAACCTGGCGCTCTCGCCCGACGGTGACCACGTGTACTACGAGACCTGTTGCGAGCCGGCGCCGGGGACCATCTACCGCGTGCCCGCCGCCGGTGGCGAATCCGAGTTGGTAGCCCACGGCGCCTTCCCCGCGGTTGACCCCGACGGCTCGAGGTTGGCGGCGGTGGAGCTGCAGTGGATCATGGTGCACGAGCTCCGGCGCGGCAACGGTCAACCGCAGCGGTTGGAGGCGGCGGACGCTCCTCCGGTGGCGCTGCACGGCATGGCGTGGTCGCCCGATGGCGACCGGCTGGCATTTACCCGATTCGACCGCACCGACGAGCCGGGCCACCTGCAGTGGATCGATGTTTCCGCGGCCGACGGGCTAGGCGACGCCGAAACGGTAGGGGCCCCGGCGGACGGCGCCTCCTGGACGCTGCCCTCGTTCCGTTCGGACGGCCTGCTCGCCGTCGCCGAGCAGGAACTTCAGCCGCCCGATGAGCCGAGCGGACCGGCCACCGTGCTGCTGGTGGATCCCGAAACCGGTGGGACGGCCGACTCGTTCGACCCCGGCGCGGCCGTGCTCTCTTTGCGATTCGACACCCGCGGAGAGCTGCTGATCTACGTGACCTCCGACGGGCAGGTGCGCTGGCGAGACCTCGCCGGCGAGGACACTACCCTCAAGTCCGGCGGCTACCTGGCCGCCGCGTGGTGATTGCCGGTCGTGATGGTTTGCCTGCGTCCGGGGTATAGGCTCGGGTCTCGTGGAACTGGACCTCGCGGCGATCGCGAAGGAGATCGATTCCGAGCTGCGATCCGCCGGCACGCCGGAGCGAGCGGAGAAGGAAAAGGCGTATCTGAAGAGCCGGCTGCGCCACTACGGCACATCGGTGCCTGCGATCCGGGCGGTGGCCAAGGCGGTCTTCCGACGACACCGGGATTTGAGCCACGACCAGCTGGTGGCGCTGGTGGAGGCGCTTTGGTCTGAGCCGGTGCACGAGCGCCGGATGGTTTGCGTTGAGTTGCTCGCGCTCTACTGTGACCGGCTCGGGCCCGGCGACTCCGTTTTGCTGGAACGGCTGCTGCGCGAGGCCCGCACCTGGGCGCTGGTCGACGGCCTGGCCGCGTCGGTTGTCGGCCGGTTGGTAGAGCACCACCCGGAGTCGGGAGCCATGCTCGATGGTTGGGCGACCGACAGTGACTTCTGGCTCCGCCGCTCGGCGATGCTCGCTCTGTTGGTCCCTCTGCGGCAAGGCGGCGGCGACTTCGATCGCTTCGGCCGCTACGCCGACGCGATGCTCGACGAACGGGAGTTCTTCATCCGCAAGGCTATCGGCTGGGTCCTGCGGGATACCGCCCGCAAGCGTCCCGACCTGGTGTACCAGTGGCTGCTGCCCCGGGCCGCCCGAGCTTCGGGTGTGACCATCCGTGAGGCGGTGAAGCCGCTGTCGGACACGCAACGCGCCGCCCTCCTCGGCCGCCGACACCCGCCGACTCCCGCCGATCAGGTATCGGCCGCGGTCGTGCCCGAACCGGCGATGAACCTGCCGGGAACCGGGGCGGAAAGGTCGCCGGCCTGACCCCCGGTCCCAGCCGGCGATTTGCTTTCTATCTGCGATTCCAAGTCCTATAGTTCGGGTCGGGAGAAAGGTGAACGGTACGGGCAACGGGCCGGTGGTTGAGATCAGGATCCACGGGGTGGGGGGAGAGTCCGCCTCCAGCCTGCTGGACGACCCTCACCCGCTGCTGGTCGCCGGGGACCAGATAAGCGGCTTTTATGTCCCCGGCACTTCGGAGCCTTCACCGCCCTTCGCCGGACCACGCGTACCTCTGGATATTCCCGAGCGCTCCCGGGAAGCGCTGAGCTGGGGCGGCAACACTTCTGGAAGCTGGAAGAACGCGCTGTGGATCCTGCTCCTGCCGTTTGCTCTGGTCAACGTCGCCGGCTATATGCACAAGCCGGGCGGACAGCCCACCCGGCGAATGCGCTGGCTCTCGCTTACCCTCACCCTTTCGGTCGTCGCGCTGGCGGCGGCTACCGCGTACGATCTCGTCGCGGCCCAGTGCGGCAGTTCTTCGATGTGCGTCCAGCGGGTGAGCTGGCTGGCCCCCTTCTCCTGGCAGATGCGGGGCGAGGACGTCTTCCTGGGCCATCCCACCAGGCGGCTGGGGTTGGTGACCTTGGCGCCCCTGGGAATGCTGGCTCTGCTCTGGTTCGCCGGCAGGTACGCCTACAAGGACCTGGAGAGCTACCTGGACCGGCGGTTGCAGGGGGACTCCAAAGGGCAGGGGCTGACCTCCCGCAGCTTTTGGAACGGCTACGAGACCTCCTTCCGCGCCCGGCTGATCCACCTTGCCGCCGGCAGGACCCTGATCGGCGGGGGCCTGGCCTGGGCCGTCCTCGGGTACGCCCCGGACAACCCTCTGCAGGAGCCGGCAGGCGCAATCGCCTCCGCGGCGGCGGTGGTGCTGGGAGGCTGCGTTGCGGCCGGGGTCCTACCGGCGGTTTACCGCAACCGCCCCGACGGCGGGTTATGGCTGCTGCTCGGCCTTCTGCAGATCTCGAGCTGGGCCGTTCTGGGCGCGGCGCTGGGGCTGTCGGCGGCGTGGTACACCGGGTACGGTCCGGTGCTGGGCGTAGCCGCCGGGGGACTGTTCGGTTTTGCGGCGGCCCGGATTGCCCTGGCCGCCCGGCGGGTCGGCCGGGTCGTTGCCGGCGGTGAGGGCGGTCTGGACGAGCCGGCGAAGGCACCCAAGCGGTCGAGCCTGCCTTTTACCCTTCTGCCGTTGCTCGCCGGACTGGCTGCCGGGGTCGCGCTGCTCCCGGCCGGCCCGCTGCCCGCCCGGTTTGAGCTCGGACAGACGCCTATGTTCGAGCGGCTCTTCGCCGCTCCCTATCAGTTGGCGTGGACCATCGCGGCGATCCAGTTCGTCCTGCTGATCCTGTTGCTGTTCGGGCGATTCGCGCCTGCGCAGGCATTGCGCCCGGACCGGTGCCGGCAGCCCGCCGGGCCCCACTGGAAGCCGGGGGACCTGAAACATCCTCCCCTCTACGGGCGGGGCGGCGCAGCATTCGGGGTCCTGGCGGTGTTCATGAT
>DATLGP010000400.1:0-6820 GCA_035540395.1 Actinomycetota bacterium | reverse complement strand
CTCATGGGCGGTGAGATCGGCGTAGGCAGCCGCCCGGGAGAGGGCAGCATCTTTTGGTTCACGGTGGCGCTCGCCCCGGCCCCGGAACCCTTGGCCCTGCAGGCTGAGTCCGGTCAGCCCGCCGCCGCCCGCACCGCTCCGCAAGAAACCGCCGTGGCGGATTCGGACCGGGCCGGCATAGATTCTGCCCGCTTGCTGGTGGCAGAGGACAACGCCGTCAACCAGATGGTCGCCGAGGGCATGCTGGAAAATCTGGGCTACCGGTGCGACATAGTGGTCAATGGGCGGGAGGCACTCGATGCGCTGGCCCGGAATGAGTACGCGGCGGTTCTCATGGATCTGCATATGCCTGAGATGGACGGATACGAGGCCTCGCGGCAGATTCGCCGCCTCCACACCACGCGACATATCCCGATCATCGCGATGACGGCCTCGGTTATGAAAAGCGACCGTCTGGCATGCATAGATGCCGGCATGGACGACTACCTGTCCAAGCCGGTGGGCGTGGAGGAGTTGGACAAGGTGCTCAAAAGGTGGGTAGGCCGCGATGGCTCCCCAGGAGGCACCTTGCAGGCTCAGCCGGCCGGGACCGCTGTGCCAGCCCGCCCGCCCACAGGCTAGTGAGCCACCGGCGGCATTCGGACGACTCTACGCCGCGCCTGTACCCATCCGCTCGTCGCGCGGCTCGAATACGAGGTCGGTAGCTGCACCTTCCCTGGTCAGCATCAGCTTGCGGTTGAAGAGCACCACGAGGACGGCGGCAATGCCGAAGGTGACGGTGTCCCACGGTTGTGCGTCCGGCCACGCTGGACCGTTTGCCTGGAAATGGAACAGGACGGGTATCAGGATGCTCCCCTTGGCGGCGTTGAACATCGGCGTGATGATTACGGACAGGGCTATGACCGCGATGAAGTAGGCCGGGAACGACCATGAGCTCTGGGGGGTGCCGCTCAGGAGAAAGGCGGGGATGTGCCAGGTTGCCCAGATGACCCCGAGTATCAAGGAGGAGACCAGTGGCACGTAGCGTCGCTGAAGTAAGGGAAGGGCCACGCCCCGCCACCCGAACTCTTCGATAGGGCCAATCAGGAGCGCGGTAGCGAATGCGGGAAGCAATCCGTACCACGGGTCGAAGGGAAATGGATCGCCGGCGGTGCCCTTGATCAGTGCAGCAACGTAGAACAGGGCCGGAATGCCGATGATCAAGAACGCCCACCAACCCCACGGCATGCGCCACAGCGTGAGGCGACGAAGAAAGCCGCCGACTCCGCCGATGCCGAATCTGCGCCATATCAGCCCGAACGCAGCAAATCCGGGTGAGTACACCGCGAGGATGAACACCGGATTCGTGTAGCTCAACTCGCCAAAGGCTGCCTCCATCGGCTCTGGAAAGGCGATGAGCAGCGCCGCAATACCCCATGTGAATGCGAAGGCGAGCGCGACGAACCAAATCAACATGCGTTTGTCTGCGGGTGTCAGCTTTGCTTCGGGGGAGTGGGTGCTCGCCGTTTGCATATCGCTCATCATGCTCTCATTTGGTCCCGGCCACCGACGACCGCCAAACCGAGCCGGTTTCGGAGTCTGTCGAGGCCGGAGCGGAAACTGTCATACCCCCTCTTCATAGTTGTCCCTAGAACCACAGCGAACCGGGGGGCTCGACGAAGAGGAGAACCAAATGCAGGCTGCAATCGAAGTAGTACGAGAGTTCCTCACCCAGGGCACCGCAGTCGGAGTCCGGCTCGGCGACCCCAAGAGCACCGGCGGGCTGACACTGATCCCCGTCTTCCACGAGGGGCCCGCCTCCGATTACGTCTTGTTCTCCGAGGCCATTGCCTGCGGAAACGTCCGAATCTCCGAGGTGGACGACTACGGTGACGTCCCCGTGTTGACGGTCGAGAACCGGGCCGACCATCCGCTGCTCCTCGTGCAGGGCGAAATCTTTGCCGGCATGAAGCAGAGCCGGGTGATCAACGCCACCGTCATGGTGGCGCCGGGCAGCACGGTGGATATCCCGGTGTCCTGTGTCGAGGCCGGCCGGTGGCACGAGGAGACCTCCGAGGCCCGCCGCGACCAGTTCAACCTGTCGCCACGGGTTCGTGCTCAGATGGCTCCCGAGGTCGCCTACAACCTGAGAACCTCCGGCTCCTACGAGGCCGACCAGTCGGCGGTGTGGGACGGAGTTGCTGCATGCCTCGAGGAGAGTAGCGTGGCCTCTCTCACCAATTCCTACTCCGACCTAGGCCGGCAACGGCGGGTGGAGATCGAGAAGTTCCTGAGCGGGGTCGAACCGCTTCCCGGGCAAAAAGGTGCGGTCGCCTTCGTCGGCAAGCAGCCGGTCTGCATGGACGTGTTCGACCGGTCGAGCACCCTGGCGATGTTGTGGAGCGGCCTGGTGGGCAGTTACTTCGCCGATGCCGTCGCGGCCACTCCCGGTGGAGAGCACTTCGCCGTCTCCCGGACCTCCGAATTCCTCGGCTGCGTCCAGACGGCGCAGGCGACCCAGCACGCCGGCGTAGGCCTTGGGCACAACGTCGTGATGACGCAAGCTGCGGTCAGCGGTAATGCCCTGGTCATGGGAGATGCGGTGGTTCACCTTGCGGCCTTCATGGAGGACATCACCAAGTGGGTAGGACCTCGGTTCACCTCACCCAGCCGGCGGGGGATCTGACGGGTCTGCAGGTGGAAGCCGGCCCGCCGTCCGAGATAGATCTCTCGGCCATCCAGTCACCCCTTGATAATTTGTATGATGATGTCATGGAAAATGTAAAACAGGTTGCTTTCCAGATCGACACCAAGTCGCTTGCCGAGATCGATGCCCTGACGCCTTCGGAGTTCTCATCCCGCGCCGAGGTGATCCGGGTAGCGGTCCACGATTGGCTGGCGCGGCGCCGAGCCGAGGCGGTTGATGCGGCCCTGGCCAGAGGCTACGGGGTTTCACCACAGGGCGACGTCGAAGACGCCTGGGCCGGCCGCAGCATGGAAGGCCTGGAGTCGTCGAACCTTGACTGGTAGCGCTCCCCGGCGGGGGGATATCTGGTGGGCGGACATGGACAAGCTGCGCCCGGTGGTGGTGATGCACCGGGACTTCGCCGGACGGTCGCTGAACGCGATCCTGGTTGCACCGCTGACCACGACGATCCGTGATATCCCGACCGGAGTTCGGCTGGGGCCCGGCGACGGACTCGACCGGGACTGCATGGCAGCGCTCGACCAGTTGACCCTGCTTCGAAAGGATCGATTCCATCAGCCGATAGCCCGGTTGACCGAAGCCCGCATGGATGAGCTATGCCGAGCTCTCGCTACGGCAGTTGCCTGTCCGAGCTGAACTAGCCACGTCTGCGGTGCCGCAGAAGGCTGCTTCCACTTGGTCGGGACGGCCGGCACCGGGGGTGAGAGCCTGTTTACTCGGACGGGGGCGCCTGTTCCATCAACGCCGCCAGCTTCTTGGGGGCGATGAGACTGTAGCTCTCGTGGATCAGATCGGTCAGCTCGTCCCAGTCGGCAACCGCCTGCAGACGAGCCCCTATCCACCCCTTGCTCCCGACGTACGGAGGCACGAAGTAGCAATCCGGAGCGGTTGCTATCATCGCCTCCTGGGCACCGGGCGCCCCTTTAACCCAAACCTCGGTTCCGGCGCCCTTCTCCATGGCGAAGATTTTGTTGCGCACGCGGTAGGTAGGGTCGCCCCACGCCTCCACCTCCGATGCCTCCGGCAAGGACATGCTGATCCGGCGGAGCCGCTCCCGAGCCAGGGCCGGGTCCATAGTCATGGCCTGATTCTAGGCTGCGGAGCCGGTTTGAGCGTGCGGCTGAGAAGTAGGGGTTCTCACCGTCCTACGTGCTAAACAATGGCTGCATAGCGGGGGGAGAACCCGGTGATGGAACCGAGTAGGTCCGGCGCCCCCATTGGGGCAACTCTGCGAGGACTAAAATGGCCGGTCACAGGCGGTAGCTAGTCTCATTTCATGAGACGAGGAGGTGTCCGATGGCAGTATCGGCGGAGTCTGTCCCCCGGCGCTACACCTATCCGGACCTGGCTGCATTCCCGGACGACCACCTACGCCGGGAGATCATCGACGGGGAGCTGATCGTGAACGCGGCGCCGGCAACCCGGCACCAAAGTGCCGTTGCCGCGATCCTGGTTGCTCTCTTCAACTACGCAAAGCCCGGCGGGATCTGGCGGCCCTGCAGGTGGAAGACAATCGTCGAGGATGCCGTGACCGAAAGCCGCTGACCCCGTCCATCCCTTCCGGGCTTGAGGACTGAACTGATCTAAATATTCTTCCCGACCTACCAAATTAAGTCTTCCGATCGTTCTCCGCAGTTGTTATCTTTTGACTACTTCTTCCAGTAGCAAGTAGCACCCACTTCCCCGGCGGTTACTCACTTCCCCCTGTTGCGGGGAACTTTGATGCGGGGAAATCAAAGGCTTGTTGCACTCTGCGTTGTTGCGCTCTGCGTTGTTGCGCTGCTGTTTTCGGGAACGGTGGCCGGTGCTGCAGTTGCTGCCGAAAAGCCATTCATCGCCCCGGTGCAAGCCGAGGTCGTTCGCGGCTTCGAACCCCCCTCTCACCGGTTCGGTCCCGGCCACCGGGGCATCGACTACGGGGTGCCCTCTGGAACGCCGGTCGTGGCGTCGGGCGCCGGAAGGGTTAGCTTCGCCGGCCCGGTTGCGAACGATCTATTCGTCACGATCGAGCACTCGGGCGGCATCGCCACCACCTATTCATTTCTCAGTCGAATCGACGTCTCCAGTGGGGATCTGGTTGCCCAGGGACAGGTCATCGCTGCCAGTGGCCACGGCCATCCCGGCGGCTCGCCCGGTCTGCATTTTGGGGCCAAGCTCCACGGCGAGTACATAGACCCGCGTTTGCTGCTGTCCGATTTCGACGACATTACCGATCTGCTTCAGCTTCAGCCTACGATCGCCGGCTCCAAAGCCGGTGGTGCGGCCTTCAGTGCTCTGCCGGCCGGCGCGTTCGTCCGGCCGGATACCGTCACCGTCCCCGGTAGGCCGCCCGGTTTCCCGCAACAGCCACCCGGTTTCGTACCCCTCCCGGAACCGGAGAATCCGGGATCTGTAGATCGAGATGGTCCCCCCGCAACGGGGCCGGTGCCCACCGTGGCTTCGAGCACGCCGAAACCGCCGGTGCTCGATTCCGGACCAGCTGCCGGCTCTGAGTCTGGTGCCGGCATTCCTGCAGCCGGGAAACCTCAGGAAGCTGCGGGCTGGTGGACCGGCCTTACCGAGGAGGAACGGGCCCGCCTGATCGCGACCGACCCCCGCCGAATCGGGCAACTGGAAGGCTTGCCCGCAGCAGTGCGAAACGCGGCGAACCGTAAGGCACTTGAGCAGGAGATCGAGAAGCTTCAGAGGGAGCGGGCGGCCGCCACCCGGAAATTAAGGGATCTCGAGCAAAGGTATGGCGAAGGTAACGGCGGCTTCGAAGGCCGGAGGCACTCTGCGGAGATCAAGAGCACCAGAGAAAAGATCGAGTCGCTGAAGCGACGCCTGATAAACGCAAGGCATCTGCGTGACTCGTTGGCCCGGGTGGAGAGCAGGCCAGGCGACGGCCTTGCGCCGGACGACGTCTACATGCTGGACTTCGATACTGGATTTGCCGGCGACGAGGGGCGAGCGGTGGTTGCGTTGGGAAACCCCGACACTGCGGAAAACGTAGGAGTCGTAGTGCCCGGGATAAACAACCGACTCTCGAATTTCAGTGGAACCCTGGATAAGGCTGGAGATCTACGTCAGACCGTGCATGACCTCAAGGGCAGCGCCACTTCCGGGAGGACCTCCACCATAGCCTGGTTGGGCTACGACACGCCCGAATCGATCTTCGACGCCATGGACCGTGGTGAGGCGCGGGCAGGCGCAAGGCGCCTGAAGGATTTCATGGAGAACCTACGTGCCACTCGCGAACCGATAGGCGCCAAAGGCGGGAGGTTCTCGGTCGTTGGACACAGCTACGGGTCAACCACCAGCGCACTGGCAACCCGCAACGGCATGGTCGTGGACAATCTGGCTCTGGTTGCAAGCCCTGGGGCTGCAGCTAACAACGCGAAAGACCTGGTAGGAGCAAAGAGAGTCTGGGCAGGTCGCGCGTGGGATGACATCATCAGATTGAGTACCGGATTCGCCCTACTGGGGGATGATCCAACTAACGTCAACTTCGGTTCGACCAGGATACCGACCTGCTGCAAGCGTATGGGCCACGGTGGCTATTTCTACTTGAACTCACGAAGCGTGCAGAACTTGGCAAAGATCTTGATCGGTGCGTACGAAGATGTCTCATAGAAGCGGAAGGAGTCGGACTCTCGTGGCTGGCTGGCTCTGCACGCTGATTCTTGGCGGGGCCTGCGTGGGCCCATTTAGCCGAGGTCCCAACCTGAGCTACGACGAGGCGCACGACAGACTTCTCGAACTTGTTGAGGGTGGCCTGCGGGCCGGAATGAACGGCGACGGTGAGCTGCCTGGAGAACCCGTGGACTGGGACGCGATCTGCACGGATTCGAACTTGGCTCCAACCGGTGATGTCTATCCCACTTATAGGTACCATTTCCCACTTGAGCGCTTGGGTCCCAATCCCGAGCCTTTCGTTGATCGTGTTGCTGATTACTGGCAATCAGAGGGCCTAGAGCTGGATCCCAACAACGATATGGAAGGAATTACTGGGATGTTCGCCACCTCTAGGGACGGCTTTAGTCTGCAGACCTTTGTTAACCGCGGAACCGGGATGGCTCTCGTTGCCGGGAGTGGCCCATGCGTCGACAAGGCTCCGCCTGGGTTCGAAGAGGAGATTCAGTAACAGGAGCCTCT
>DATLGP010000399.1:0-7714 GCA_035540395.1 Actinomycetota bacterium | reverse complement strand
GCTGCGTAACCGGCTCTTGAAGGTGGTGGTGGCCTACGCCCTGTGCTGCGGAATCGCCTGGTTCTTCTACTCGAACATCCTGGCCGTGCTGATCGCTCCCCTGGCAAGACTTCCGGTAGCCGACCAGATCCTGCAGGGCGGGCAGTTGATCTACACCGCTCCCACCGAGGCGTTTGTGATTCGGCTGAAGGTGACCGCCTTCGCCGCGATGGTGCTGGCTCTGCCGGTGATGATGTGGCAGCTCTGGCGGTTCGTCACCCCGGGCCTGCATGCGAACGAGCGCAAGTACGCTCTGCCGTTTGTCTTCGTTTCGGTGTTCCTGTTCGCCCTGGGGGTCGGGGTGGCGTTTCTCTCGCTTCCCAAGGCGCTGGAGGTCCTGGCCGGCTTCGCCGGCAGCGAGCTGGTACTGGTGCCCCGGGCCGCCGATTACCTGTCGTTCGTGTTGATTTTGATAGCCGCCTTCGGGTTCTCGTTCGAGTTCCCGATCATCCTGCTCGGCCTCACCCTGGTGGGCGTGCTCAGCAGCCGCAAGCTGCGCGACCTGCGCAAGATCGCCTGGGTGATCATCCTGATCCTGGCTGCGATCATCACCCCGACCCAGGATCCGATAACCCTGATGATCATGGCGCTGCCCCTCGGCCTTTTGTACGAGGCGACGATAGTTGTCGCCCGGATCATGAAGCGTTGAGGAACCGTGCGCCCGCTGCGGCGTTTTTGCGGGATACTTTGTCCAGACGATCGAAAAGGAGCAGCCAATGACCGTACCCGGAGGCGGAGAGCTTCTAATAATCCTCGCAGTGGTGATGGTTCTGTTCGGTGCGAAAAAGCTGCCCGAGTTCGCCCGTTCCCTGGGCAAGGCAAAGGGCGAGTTCCGCAAGGGCCTCGACGAGGACGAAACAGCCGACACCCCAAAGGCTGAAGACAAGGCGTAGCCTCTATCCGGCCTCCCGCCCACGCACACGTCCGGCGATCACAGCATGAGGCTGACGGCCATCTCCGGCGGGATGACGCGCGAGACGACCTTCCGCTTTTCGGTCGCCGCCCCTTCGCCGCCACCGGACCAGAATTCCGCCGGGGCGGCGTACCTCCGGCAGTGCGATCCCGGGCAGCCGAACAGGCGATAGACGCAGGCGAGCACCGAAAAGATACAATCCCGCCAATTGTTCAAAATGGCCTGTTTTAAGGGGGTTGTGATGAGGAGAGTGCGAGGAACAACTCTGTTGTCCCTGCTGATGCTTCTGATGCTGATTCTGGCCGCTTGTGGAGATGGAGGAAACGGCGGCAACGGGGGCAACGGCGGAACACAAGCGTCCGAGGACTGTGATCCCTCGGTTCTCGAGCCGGCGCAGGAAGTCGCCTCGGCTGCCGGCACGGACGGCAGTTACAAGCTGGCGCAGGCAAAGCCCGACGTGGTCATCGGCACCTTCGGCGACCGTACCGGCGAGAACTCCCAGATCATCGTCCCCAGCCACAACGCGATGGACGTGGCAATAAGGCAGGCCAACGAGGCAGGCGACCTGCCGGTAAACCTGGTCTTCCGTCCCCTGGACAACCGTAACGGTCGCGCCGACGTAGCGCCCTCCATCGCCCAGCAGTTCATCGGTGACCCGTCGGTCGTGGCAGTGCTCGGCGGCGGGTTCTCGGGCGAGACCGCCGCCACCGGCCAGCTGTTCAGCGAGGCGGGGCTGCTGTTCTTCACAGCCACCGCGACCCGCGTGGACCTCACCGAGCAGGGTTGGGAGACCTTCTACCGTGGGGTGGCCAACGACAACGATCAGGGCGCGGCCATCATCGAGGTGTTCGAGAACCTGGGCTGCGAACGTATCGCAATCGTCGACGACAAGACCCAGTACGGCGAGGGCCTCGGCAACGTGGCCACGGCTCAGGCTGAGGAGGCGGGTATCGACGTGGTCCTGGACGAAAGCATCGAGCCGACCACCGACTACACCGCCCTGGTGGACTCGGTGATCGCTGCCGATCCTCAGGCTGTCTTCTACGCCGGCTACGCCGCCGAGTTCCAGCTGGTGGCCAGGCAGTTGCGGGAGAAGGGCTTCGAGGGCGTCATCGCTTCCGGTGACGGCAGCAAGGAGGAGGAGATCGGGGAGAAGATCGGGGCGGAGGAGGCGGAGAACGTACTGTTGACCTGCCCGTGTCCCGACATCAGCCTTTCCGACGACGAAGACGCCCAGGCCTTCGTCGAGGCTTACGAGGCACAGTGGAACCAGCGCCCCGGCATCTACGCCGGTGAGGGCTTCGACGTTGCCAACGCCACCATCGATGCCATCCGCAAGTGCGGCGAGGGCGGAGCCGCGGCGGTAACCCGGCAGTGCGTCGTCGAGCGCATGGGTGAGTCGGACTACGAAGGCATCACCAAGACGATGGAGTTCGACGAGAACGGCCAGGTGCGAACCGGTGCCATTTCGCTGTTCATCGTCAAGGACGGCGTGGTTCGGGAGGTGGGAACGGTAGACAGCCTCTAACCGTCCCGGTCCCGGCCACGATGGCCGCACACCGCACAGGGGAGGGCCTTGGGCCCTCCCCTGCCGCGACACCAATCTGCGGGCGTCGCCATGCCTGACTGCCTTAGCTCAGAGTTGCCCTTCCGGCTGGCCGGCGGCCTGTCCACGGGCGCGGTCTACGCCATGATCGCACTGGGGTACACGCTGGTCTACGGAGTTCTTCAGCTCATCAACTTCGCCCACTCCGAGGTCTTCATGCTCGGAACCCTCGGAGCGTTCCTGACCGTCGGCGCACTGGTCCCCGACGGCGGGGTCACCAGCCAGACTCAAGGTGCCATGATCCTGCTGGCCGCGGCGGTCCCCGCCGTCATCCTCGGAGGGCTGGCCGCGGTAGCGCTCGAGCGGGTGGCCTACCGGCCGCTGAGACGCCGAGGTGCCCCCCGGCTTGCCTATCTGATCAGTGCGATCGGCGCCTCGCTCTTCCTCTCGAACAGCGTGCGCATCTGGCGTGGGCCGAACTTCGAGACCCTGCCCCGGACCGTGCGCTCCCGGATCGTCCTGGACCTCGGCGACACCTTCTTTACCGGCATCCTCCCCGAGTCGATGCAGCGGGTAAGGATTCAAAACCGCGACATCCTCGTGTTCGTGGTGGCGATGCTGGCGATGGTCGCGGTCGACCAGTTCATCAACCGCTCCCGCATCGGCCGGGGCATCCGGGCGGTGGCCCAGGATGCCGAGACTGCGGGCTTGATGGGCGTGAACATCAACAAGGTCATCACGGTGACCTTTCTCATCGGGGGCTTGCTGGCCGGGGCGGCCGGGCTGCTGTTCGCCTGGTCGTTCGGAGTAACCCGGTTCCAGATCGGCTTTCTTCCCGGCATCAAGGCGTTCACGGCTGCGGTTCTGGGGGGCATCGGCAACATCCGGGGCGCCCTGCTGGGCGGCCTGTTGCTGGGAGTGTTCGAGAACGTCGCCGCCGGCTGCTTCGGGGTGCAATGGCGCGATGTCGTCGCGTTCCTGATTCTCGTGCTGGTGCTGTTCTTCCGTCCCACCGGTTTGCTGGGCGACAAGGAAGCGACATGAACAGCGGCAACGGCACGAACAACGACCGGAGCCGTAGGCTGGCGGTCAACGGTGCCGTCGCCCTGCTGGCGCTGTTCCTGTTGATAATCCCGAACTTCGTTTCGCTAGCCGCTCGCGAGATCCTCGTGCTTATTGCGACCTTTGCCCTCCTGGCCCTGGGGCTGAATGTAGTGGTCGGTTTCGCCGGTCTGCTGGACCTGGGCTACATTGCCTTCTACGCCACCGGTGCCTATACCTGGGGCATCCTTTCCGGGGCCGGTCCGATCAGGCTGCCCTTCACCGGGACCGAGTTCTGGGGTGAGTGGGGTTTCTGGATCATCCTGCTGGTCGTGCTGGGGATCAACATGTGCATCGGTGTGATGCTCGGCTCCCCCACCTTGAGGCTGCGGGGGGACTACCTGGCGATTGTCACCCTGGGGTTCGGCGAGATCGTCCGCATCGTGGCCAACAACCTGGACAACGTGACCGGCGCCGCCCTGGGGATCAGCCGCATCCCACACCCGAAGATCCCATTCATCGGCTACGACTTCGGGCTTAACCCCCTGCCCTACTACTACCTGCTCCTCCTCCTGCTGGCCCTGGGCATCACGGTCATCCGCCGGCTCGACCATTCCCGCATCGGCCGCGCCTGGATCGCCATCCGGGAAGACGAGGTGGCCGCCGGGGCCATGGGGGTATCGACCTTCAAGATGAAGCTGCTCGCCTTCGCCATCGGAGCGACCACCGCCGGAGTGGCGGGCGTGGTCTTCGCCTCCAAGTCCAACTTCGTTTCCCCCGCCTCGTTCGACGTGTTCGCATCGTTCCTGGTGCTGTGCGCCGTGGTGCTCGGGGGGATGGGCAGCATCCCGGGCAGCCTGGCCGGAGCAGTGGTGATCGTAGGGGTCCCCTCATTCCTGCAGCTACGGTTCCCCCAGCTCGACGAGTACCGGTACTGGATGTTCGGCATCATCCTGGTGACGATGATGATCTTCCGCCCCCAGGGGCTGATTCCGTCGAAGCGCCGGGAGGCCGAGCTCATGCTGGAGGGGGACCCGGACATACCCTCGGAAGCGACCACCTGATGAGCGACTACCTGCTTGAGGCCAGCAAGGTGACGAAGGTCTTCGGCGGGCTGACCGCGGTACGAGAAGTGGATCTGACGATCCGGCCGGGCGAGATCCGCGGGTTGATCGGTCCCAACGGGGCGGGAAAGACCACTTTCTTCAACTGCATCACCGGGGTCTACAAGCCGGATGGGGGCCAGGTCCGGCTCGACGGCAGCCGGCTGAACGGGCTGAAGCCCCACCGCATCACGAAGGCCGGGGTGGCCAGGACCTTTCAGCAGATCCGGCTGTTCGCCGAGATGACCTCGCTGGAGAACGTCCAGGTCGGCATGGACGCCAAGCACCGGGCCGGAGCGATCAGCGCAATCTTCAATCTTCCCCGCCACCGCCGGGAGAACGAAGAGGGGTCGGTCGAGGGATTGCGGTTTCTTCGCTTCGTCGGGATAGAACGCTACGCCAACGAGCCGTCGCGTAACCTGTCCTACGGTGATCAGAGGCGCCTCGAAATTGCCCGGGCGCTGGGGACCAGGCCGAAGCTTTTGTTGCTGGACGAGCCGGCGGCCGGGATGAATCCCAGGGAAAAGGAGGGCCTGATGGACCTCATTCGCAAGATTCGTGACTCCGGGGTGACGGTACTGCTGATCGAGCACGACATGAAGGTCGTCATGGGAGTCTGCGAAAGAGTGGCGGTGCTGGACCACGGTGAGAAGATCGCCGAGGGAGCCCCCGAGGAACTCCAAAGGGATCCCCGGGTCATCGAGGCCTACTTGGGAAGGGGGGCCGCCGAAGATGCTGCTGGAGCTTGAGGACGTGCGGGTCCGCTACGGCAACATCGAAGCCGTCAAGGGGATCTCGATGCAGGTCGACGAGGGCCAGATCGTGGCCCTTATCGGCGGCAATGGAGCCGGCAAGACCACCACGCTGAAGACCATATCGGGCACCCTGCCGGCCTCGGCGGGGAAGGTCTCGTTCGGCGGGGAGGTGATCAGCACCCTGCAGTCGCACGAGGTGGTCTCCCGGGGCATTTCCCACACGCCGGAGGGACGCCGGATATTTCCGCGAATGAGCGTTAAGGAAAACCTCGAGATGGGCGCCTTTCAGCGGAGCGACACCGCCGCCATCAAAGAGGACCTCGAGCGGATCTTCGACCTGTTTCCGGTGCTGAGGGAACGGACCAAGCAGTCCGGCGGGACGCTGTCGGGAGGCGAGCAGCAGATGCTGGCCATCGGCCGCTCGATGATGAGCCGCCCCAAGCTGCTGATGCTGGACGAGCCTTCGATGGGTCTCGCTCCCCTGGTGGTGGAGAAGATCTTCCAGGCGATCGAGGAGATCAACAAGGAAGGAACGACGATCCTGCTGGTGGAACAGAATGCCCAGATCGCCCTGACGCTGGCTTCGAAGGGCTACGTCCTGGAGTCCGGCCAGATAGTTCTCACCGACGCCGCGGATGCCCTCCTGCGCAACGACCGGGTCCGCAAGGCGTACCTGGGCGAGGACTAGCGGCTTCCGGCCCTGCGTCGGCGAGGGCTCCGGGCTGGAGCAAGCTCCAGCGGCCATAGCCGGTACCGGCAGCTCCTCAGCGTCCCTTCGGACGCCGCTCTTCCGGCCTTCGTGGGCCCCCGGCCTTCGGTTGGCCCCGGCAGGCCTACCCGTATCACTGAAACTCTCCCAGCCTTCCCCTTGTCCCCAACAGCCAAGCGCTCTTTCCGAGGATTAGCCAGCCTATTGTCATACCCTCACTCTATAATCGAACGCATGTTCGCTGAGGTGGAAGACCTGGTCACCGGGATGCGCAGGTTCACCTGCGGCTTTGACTTCTCGTCGGTCGCCCGCTGCGATGCGCTGGAGCTGTACCGGCGTTTGGTCGAGCTCGAGCGGCTGGCGTCGGCGGCCAAGAACCTGGCGGCCGACCGGATGGCCGACTGCCGGGCCTGGTGGGACAGCGCCTACCGCTCGCCTGCCCACCTGATGGCGGCCGCCGAGGCCCGTCCGGTCAACCAGTCGGCGGTGGTGCTTGGGGCAGTCGAGATGATGCACCACCTGCCCACGATCAAGCAGGCCTACCGGCAGGGGGCGCTGAACGACGAGCAGGCGGTGGAGGCGGTGTCGGCGGCCCAGGTGGCTCCCGAGCTGCAAGAGCATGTGCTGAGCGTGGCCGAGGGGGAGGCTTTGCTCGAGTTCCGCCGGGAGTGCGCCCGGATCCGGGCCGGGGCGCTGTCGGAGGAGCAGCGCCAAAAGCGGGCCCACCAAAGCCGCCGCCTGCGCCACCGGGTCGACCTCGACGGGGCCTTTCGGCTGTCGGGCCGGTTCAGCGTGGCCGCCGGGGCCCAGGTCCTGGCCGCACTCGAGCCCTACCGGCAAAAGGTGGCCGACCGGGCGTCCCGCAGGGGCCGGCGGGGCAAGATCAGTGCCGGGGCCGCCCTGGCCGACGCTTTGGTTGAGATGGCCCGGGTCTCGGCCGGCTCGGCCGAGGACCCGATGCGTCCCGGTCCCCGGGTGTGCGTGCACGTAAGGCTGGACCATGCGGCTTTGGTCCGGGGCGAGACCCAGACCGGGGAGGTGTGTGAGGTCCCCGGGGTGGGGCCGGTGCCGGTGTCGGTGGTCAAGCAGTGGATGAGCCAGCCCGACGCCTACGTGGCGGCGATCCTGACCGACGGCCAGGACATCCGCAAGGTGGTGCGGGTGGGGCGCACCGCGATCCCGGCCCGGCTGGAGAGGGCGCTGCGGGAGCGGGATCAGTGCTGCGTGGTCCCCGGGTGCGCCGAGATGCAAGACCTCGAAACCGACCACGTCATCGAGGTGGCGCGGGGAGGCCCCACCACCCTCTACAACCTGTGCCGGCTCTGTGCCTGGCACCACCATCTAAAGACCCACCGGGGCTACGTCCTGAAACGGCGCCTGGGCCACTGGCTGTGGGAGTACCCGGGAGGGATCCCTCCCGACCTGGACGACCTGCAACAAGAACTGAGCGCTGCCGGCTACACCGGTTCGGTGACCCGGCCGGGTTGACCGGCGGCCCCTAGGGGTGGCCGGCTGGTCGGGGTGGCCGGCTGGTCGGGCCGCGGCCCCTAGGACATTGGCCTCTAAAACGACGGGGTACGTTCGAAATCCCTGCCGCAGCCCTTACAC
>DATLGP010000398.1:0-5812 GCA_035540395.1 Actinomycetota bacterium | reverse complement strand
GGCTGCGGCAGCCGGTTCGGGAGCCGGCGGTGCTTCCACCACCTCGGAGAAGACCGCTGGCTCGGCAGGCGTCTCGGACGGCGCAGATTCGGCCTCCGTACCGGGAACGGCAGCCTCGCCGGCAGGCGTCTCGGACGGCGCAGCTTCGGCCTCCGTACCGGGAACGGCCGCCTCGCCGGCAGGCGCGGCGGGAGCGGGTTGCTCCGGTTGCACCGGGGCCTGGCCTCCGGCCCCTGCTTTCAACGAGAGGCTGATGCGCCGGCGATCCAGGTCCACATCTATTACCCGGACCTGGACCTCCTGGCCCAGCTGGACGACCTGTTCGGGCAGCTCGATGTGCTGCTCGGAGAGCTCGGAGATGTGAGCCAGGCCCTCGATGCCATCGGCCACCTTGATGAAGGCGCCGAACGGAACCAGCTTGGTGATGGTCCCGGCAACGAAGTCGCCGGTGCCGTGTGCCCTTGCGAACGCCTGCCACGGGTCTTCCTGGGTGTTCTTTAGCGACAGCGAGACCCGGTCACGATCGGGCTCTACCGACAGGACCTCGACCTCGATCTCCTGACCGACCTGAACGACTTCGCTCGGATGGTCGACGTGGCGCCACGAAAGCTCGGACACGTGCACCAGGCCGTCGACTCCGCCCAGGTCTACGAACGCCCCGAAGTTGACCACTGAAGAAACGGTGCCGGTACGGCGCTCGCCCACGGTGAGGTTGGCGAGGAAGTCCTTGCGCTGCTCGAAGTGTGCCTCTTCCAGGTACGCCCGGCGGGACAGGACCACGTTGTTGCGGTTCTTGTCCAGCTCGATGATCTTGCACTCGAGCTCCTTGCCGACGAACTGCTGCAGGTCCCGGACCCGGCGAAGCTCCACCAAGGACGCAGGAAGGAAGCCGCGAAGGCCGACGTCGACGATGAGACCGCCCTTGACGACCTCGATGACGGTGCCCTTGACCACCTTGCCGGCCTTTTTGTATTCCTCGATCCGGCCCCAGGCCCGCTCGTAGGAAGCCCGCTTCTTGGAGAGGATCAGCCGTCCCTCTTTGTCCTCCTTCTGAAGAACCAGGGCCTCGATCTGCTCACCGAGGGTGACTATCTCCGAGGGATCCACATCGTGTCGCAGGGAGAGCTCCCGGGCGGGAATCACGCCCTCGGACTTGTAGCCGATATCGACAAGCACCTCTTCTTTGTCGATCTTGACTATCGTCCCGCTAACCAGGTCGCCGTCCGAGAAGGGCTTGATGGTTGCGTCGATTGCTGCAATGAGATCTTCTATGGAAGAACCGACATCGTTGGTCGTAATGTCGTTGCTTTGAGGCATCTCACGGCTAGTCGAACCTATGCCGGAAAGTGTTGACATCTAAAAAACTCCTTGTTTGCCCGAAAATCGGGCAGGGGGTACTCCGCGACAAAGTCACGGGCAAAGAAGAGTTTAGTGGAAAAACCCATAGCTCGCACCGGTGGGAGTAACATTCTTGCCCAAGCGACGTCTGTCGCCCGGCGCTGAAACAAAGGGCCCTGGGCCAAGGAGGAAGCTTCCAACAATGAGCACCCAATGCCCGCCGCCGATCCGGGGGACCCTGAGCAATTGAGCCCTTCGTTCAACGCTCCACGTCCGGCCGACGGACCCAATGCGGACCTTACGCCGGCAGCCCCACCGCGAGCTGATGCTTCCTACGAGCGGCTCGAGCAGAAACTGTCCGACCTGGCGTCCACCGTAGGGCGCTGGCAGAAGGACCTGGACGATGCATCCAGCCGGTCGTCCCGCCTTGAGGGGGCCTTCAGTGTCCTGCTGAGCTCGCTCGAAGGGTGGAAGAGTGACATCCGGGAGGTGGCAAGCCGTACCGAGTCCCGGGTTCTGCGGGGCCTCGAGGTCATCGACTCGCGTATTGCCCGGGTGCAGCCCACCGGCGCCAAGACCGACCAGGTGGATGTCCTGGCGGCGATTGACCGGCTGGAGCGGACGTTCTCCGAGCGCATCCGGTCGATCGAAGCACGTCCTTCGAAAACCGATCTGCCGGCCGGGCTGTTGGAGGGCCTTAGCCGCCTGGACAAGAGGCTGACGGCCATCGAGCAGGCCGTTTCAAGCCACAACGATCAACTTGCCGCCCGCCTCGCCGCAGGCCTGGAGGGGCTGAACCGACCGGATGACCAAGCCGACGCCGAGGCCCTGGCTTCCACCCTGCGCCGGCTGGAGAACAAGCTGACCGACACCGAGGACGCACTCACCCGCAAGCTGGACTCGGTGCTGGCCGAGGGCGACGAGAACAGCGCCACCCAGCTCAGGTACCTTGCCGGTCTCGAGGAGCTCCAGGCCACTCTCGCGAAGCGGGTCCAGAGCCTTGAGTCGGTGATGACCAACCCGCTCGACGCGAAGCAGTGGGAGCGGCTGGCCAAGGGCCTGGAGTTCCTGGACTCTAAGCTGGCCCAGGGCTACGACTTCATTGCCAACCGCCTGGACACCGCCATCGCCAGCCTTACTGCAACCCTGGACAACCGGTCCGCAGCGGGCCAGGAGGCCAACCTGAAAAGCGCGGAGCGTCTTTGGCGGGCGCTGCGGGGCCTGGAGGATCAGATCACCGGCTCCTACCAGATGGTCCGTCAGAGTCAGGAACGGCTGGAGGCGGCCACCCAGGAGTTGTCCGGCGGCCTGGACGAGCTCCGGGCCCTCACCGGGGCCCGGGCAGGGCACACCGAAAAGTTCCTTATGGAGGGCCTGGAGAACCTCGACGGGCGGTTCAACCACAGCCTGATGGCGGTGGCCGAGAACCTGGGCAACGCGCTATTTGCCTTGAACAAGGCAACCGGCGAATGGCGGTCGGAGTTGTTCAACTCCACCGAGGAGTCGGAGGAGAGAGTAGTCGGCTCGATCAGCCAGGCGGAAGCGAAGTTGAGCCGGGAGCTGAAGGCGGGCCTCGACTCGCTTGGCCGGCGCGAGGAGCGCATGCTCGCATTGATCCTGGGCGGCGGTGCCCCGCTGCCTGCTGCCGAGCTGCCGCAACCCGAGTCCTCCCCGGACCAGCCGGCCGGGAGCGGCCGTGGACAACCGCCGGAGCCGGAAGACTAGGTCAGGCCTTTGCGTCGGCCCAGTTTGGTCCCCAGGCGAGATCGACGGTAAGCGGCACGGATAGCTCCACGGCGTTTTCCATGACGCCCCGGATGGTTTGGGCCGCCTGCTCGACGTCGTCTTCCGGAACCTCGAATACCAGCTCGTCGTGCACAGTGAGCACCATTCGGGCCGGGGCCCCCTCCAGGGCCCGATCGACCTTTACCATCGCCAACTTCATGATGTCGGCGGCCGATCCCTGCAGTGGAGCGTTCAGCGCCTGCCGCTCCCCCAGGCCCCGGACCCGGGGGTTGCGCGAGCGCAGCTCGGGCAGGTAACGGCGGCGGCCGAGCATGGTGGTGGTGAAACCGTCCTCGGTCGCTTTCGCTACCACCGCGTCCAGATAGGTGCGGATCTGTGGGTAGCTGGCGAAGAACCCCTCTATATAGGTGCGCGCCTGGTCCACCGGGATGCGCAGACGCTGCGACAACCCGAACGGGCCCATCCCGTAGGTCACGCCGTAGGAAACCATCTTGCCGATGCTCCGCTGGGCCGGCGTGACCTCGGAGGGGTCTATGCCCAGGGCCTTGCCTATCGACAGGCGGTGGATGTCGTCCCCCCGGGCGAAGGCGCCGGTCAGCTCGGGGTCGCCCGACAGGTGAGCCAGCAGCCGTAGCTCGATCTGGGAATAGTCGGCCACCATCAGCAGGTTGCCTCCCTCCGGGATGAACGCCCGCCGGATCTGTTTGCCTTCGTCGGTGCGGATGGGGATGTTCTGCAGGTTGGGGTTCTCCGAGCTCAGCCGCCCGGTGGTGGCCACCGTCTGGTTGAAGCGGGTGTGCAACCGCCCGGTCGCCGGGTCGACCAGCCGGGGCAGGGCGTCGATGTAGGTGGACTTCAGCTTCGAGATCTCGCGGTGGCGCAGGATGCTCTCGATGATCGGGTGTTCGTCCATCAGCGACTCCAGCACCTTGGCGTCGGTGGAGTACCCGGTCTTGGTCTTCTTGCCCGGCTTCAGCCCCAGCCGGTCGTACAGGACCGCCCGCAGCTGGGGCGGCGAGGCTATGTTGAACGGGCCGCCGGCCAGGGTAAAGATCCGGTGTTCCACCGAATCCAGCTCCTTGGCCAGGTGCAGCGACATCTCATCCAGGTACTCGGAGTCCAGCCGGACGCCGGCTCGCTCAACCTTGGCCAGCACACCGGTGAGCGGTATCTCCAGGTCCGCGAACAGGTCCCAGACTCCCCGTTCCCGCATCTGTTTGCTGAGCACCTCCACCAGCTCGGCGGTGGCTATCGCCTCCAGGCCGGCCGCCGAGATGTGGTCGGCTCCGTCGTCGGCGCCGGCCAGCAGCGATTGCTGCCCCTCCTGGTCGGCGGGAACCGCATCGTCCAGCTTCAGCTCCCGGTCCAGGTAATGGCGAGCCAGCTCGTCCAGGCGATAGGTGCCCCGTGCCGGGTCCACCAGGTAGGCGGCAATCTCGGTGTCCATGGCGACCTCGCCGGGAGCGATGCCCACCGCAGCCAGCCGCTGCAGCGCGTCCTTGGCTCCATGGGTTGCCAGGCCCCGGGTCTCAAACGCCGGCCTCAGCGCCTCCCAGATGTCGGCGGCCGGAAGGGATCCTGCGCCGACCCTAACCACCTGGGCTCCGGCCGGTGTGGCGAAGGCCACGGTCTCCGCCGCCCGTCGGCTGTTGTTCGGGTCCCCCAGAAGGCGCACCACCACTGCGCTCTCCCGGTCCAGCTCCAGGACCAGCGCCTCCAGGGCCTGTTTTGTGACCACCTCCACGGCAGAGCCCTCGAATCCTGTCGCGGCAGCCAGCGCCTCCGGGCGATCGGCAGCCAGGCGGTCGTAGAGAACCCGGAACTCCAGTGAGTCGAACAGCTGCCGGATCCGGTTGAAGTCCCAGTCCCCCATTGTCAGGTCGTCGAAGGTGACCTCCAGGGCCGGGGTGGCCACCCCCTGGGCGGCCAGCTCCTCGGGGGAGCGGAAACGGAAGAACTCCTTGTTTTCCAAAAGACGCTGGCCGGCTTCCCCCAGGTTGGTCCGGATCCGGGGGGTCAGCTCGTCCAGGTGCTCGAGCACGTTCTCGAGGGTCCCGTAGGTCTGGATGAGCTTGGCGGCCGTCTTCTCCCCTATCCCGGGCACCCCGGCGATGTTGTCGGAGGGGTCGCCCCTCAGCGCGGCGTAGTCCAGGTACCGGGGCGGGTCGAAGCCGTAGCGCTCCCGGAAGGCGGCCTCGTCGAAGACGATGGTCTCCGATATCCCCCTGACATTGCGGATGACTGTGATGCCGGGACGGACGATCTGAAAGAAGTCCCGGTCTGCGGTGAGAATGTTGACGTCAACCCCGTCGGCGGCCAGCCGGGTTGCCATCACGGCGATGATGTCGTCGGCCTCCACGCCGGCCGTCTCGAAGATCGGGATCCCCAGCGTCATGAGCACCTCGTGGATCAGCCCCATCTGGGAGCGGAACTCATCGGGCGCCGACACCCGCTGCGCCTTGTACTCGGGGCGAAGGGCCAGTCGCTCGGTCGGGGCGCCCATGTCGAAAGCGGCGGCCACCTGCCGGGTGCCCAGAGTCTGCATCGCCTTGATCAGCATGGAGGTGAAGCCGAAGACGGCGTTGGTGGGGGTTCCGCTGGTAGTCCTGAGCTCCGGGGGTAGCGCGTAGAAGGCTCGATAAGCCAGCGAGTGGCCGTCCAGAAGGAGGACTTTGCGCTTGTTCCGGGCCCCACTCACGATCTTGCGACTATAGTACTTAGAGATGTC
>DATLGP010000397.1:0-4451 GCA_035540395.1 Actinomycetota bacterium | reverse complement strand
GTTGAGAAAGAGCTTCCCCGCCGATTGCACAAGCCTGTTCCCGGTGCGGCAGTTCGTGCGCGACAGCGCAGTCGGCGTGGATCTGCGGCCGCAGGAGCTCGACGACATCGTGCTTGCGGTCTCCGATGCCTGTGCCGTCCTCTTGCGCCACAGCCTGGACACGGTCATCGTCCTCAGCTGGGAGGCTGGAAGGGAAGAGATCCTTATCACGGTCGAGGACAGAGGGGAGATCAGAGTCTGGGCGGAGGAGAGCCGCATCGATGAGGATGAGATCTCGCTCATCTCGGACCTGGTGGACGACGTGGACGTAACCACGGCTCCCGATACCGGCCGGACACTGATCCGGATGCAAAAGCACTTCGGGACGACGGAGCGGCCCTGATGCCGGACTTTTCTCGCTCCCGCCAGCCCGGCGAGTTCGCGGCAGCCGACCTTGGGGTCCGTGCCGCAAAGGCCATCTGCGACCGGTTCGGCGCCCAGGTAACCGATTACTCTGCCCACGGCCGCCGCTCGTCGATCACGCTACGCATGCCCTCCCGCCGCGAGCTGTTTCACCGGTCGATCCAGCGGTCGGAAGCCGTCTTGTCAGAGGCCGAGATGGTACGCCGGCGGACGGCCGACGTCCTTATGAAGAACGAGGCCAATCGGCGGGTCAACAGCATGCTTCGGAGGTCGGTGTCGGACGTCATACAGACGGCCCGGCAAACCCGTCTGGAGTCACGAAGCATCGTCGCCGGCTCGAGCCAGCGTCCAACCGGCCATTAGCCGCCCGGCAACCGGATCTCCACGTGCCTCAGCAGTCATCCCCGGCCGGTGGCTCGCAGAGCCTGCACCCGCCCTTCGGTGTGGTTGCTGTTGCTGCGTCTGCCGGAGGCCTCGGTGCGTTGACCTCGATCTTGTCCCAACTGGGTGGCGACTTCCCGGTACCGCTGCTCGTGGTCCAGCACCTCGACCGGACGCATCCCAGTTTCCTGGCCGAGATACTCGGCCGCAGAACCCGACTAAAGGTCAAGCAGGCCGAGAACGGGGAGCACATCTCAGCGGGAAGGGTCTATGTCGCCGTTCCCGACTTCCATCTGCTGGTCAACTCCGACCACACCCTTTCGCTAACCCGCACCCAGCTGGTCCATCACGTGAGGCCGGCCGCCGACGTGCTCTTTGAGTCGGTTGCCCTCAGCTTCGGACCCCGGGCGATCGCCCTGGTTGCCACAGGAACCGGCTCCGACGGAGCCCGCGGCGTATCGGCCGTCAAGAAGGCGGGCGGGGTCGTTTTGGTGCAGGACGAGGGCAGCTCGGACTTTTTCGGCATGCCGGGGGCGGCGATCGGAACCGGAGACGTCGACCTGGTTCTTTCTCTGAAGCAGATTCCGGGGGCTTTGAAATCCCTGGTGGCCGGTGCGTCGCGGGTATGACCGACCAATATGGTTCCAAAGCCGAGTTCGAGGCGCTACTCGAATACCTCAGAATCAGCCGCGGCTTCGATTTCACCGACTACAAGCGAACCAGCCTCGCCCGCCGGATCAACAAGCGCATGGAGGCGGTCGGAACCGGAAGCTACGGGCTCTACCTCGACCTCCTGCAGGTCGACCCGTCGGAGTTCGAGCAGCTGTTCAACTTCATCCTCATCAACGTCACCAGCTTCTTTAGAGACCCTGAGATCTTTGACTATCTGCAGGAGGACATCATTCCGAACCTGGCGGCAGCCGGCGATGCCGCCGCGCCGATCCGCGTGTGGTCTGCCGGATGCGCATCGGGGGAAGAGGCGTACAGCCTGGTCATGGTCCTGGCGGAGGCTCTCGGACGGCAGCAGGTCCTCGAGCGCGTGAAGATCTATGCGACGGACATCGACCAGGAGGCATTGAAGGCTGCCCGGCAGGGGACCTACTCCGCCAAGCAGGTCGAGTCGGTGCCCGACCGCCTGCTCGGCGCCTACTTCGAGGAGAACCGGGGCGAGCACACCTTCGACAAACAGCTTCGGCGCGTGGTGATCTTCGGACGTCACGACCTTTTGCAGGACGCGCCCATCTCCCACGTCGACATCCTGACCTGCCGCAACACTCTCATGTACTTCAACAACGAGGCGCAGGCCAAAATCATGAGCCGCTTCTACTTCGCGCTAAACGACGACGGCGTGTTGGTCCTCGGCAAGGCGGAAATGAGCTCGGGGTACCGGAGGGCGTTCGTCCCGGTGGACATCAAGCGACGGGTCTTCGCCAAAGGCCCAAAAAAAGAGGAGCGAGACCGGCTGCTGCTGCTGGCGCAGGCCGGCAACCAAGAGGCGCTGGGTCAGCTCACGAACCACATCAGGGCCCGCGAGGTTGCGTTCGAAGTGGCCTCCCTGGCACAGGTCGTGGTGGACCGCGCCGGCCTTCTGGTTCTCGCCAACGCCCGGGCCCGGGAGATGTTCGGGCTGCAGCCCGAAGATCT
This sequence comes from Actinomycetota bacterium, assembly GCA_035540395.1. GTDB lineage: Bacteria > Actinomycetota > CADDZG01 > JAHWKV01 > JAHWKV01 > JAJCYE01. The sequence goes on along the minus strand of DATLGP010000397.1, from coordinate 2,024 downwards.
GAGCACGGCTTTCAATGAGCTGGAGATGTCCTGGAAGCCGGCCCAGCTGCAGAACCTCGTCGACCAGGCCGCACGGGACAAAAGAAAGATCTCCCTCAGCGGCCTGTCGTGGCAGGCTCTCGGCAACGAGATGTTCCTGGACATCGACATCATTCCCCTGCACGACAACGGTTCCCGCCTGCTCGGCGTGGCGGTGCAGTTTCTCGACGTCAGCCGGGAGAAAGCGCTGCGCATAGAGCTCGAGCAGTCAAACCAGGAGCTCGAAACCGCCATAGAGGAACTGCACTCCACCAACGAGGAGCTGGAGACCACAAACGAGGAGCTCCAGTCGACCAACGAGGAGCTGGAGACCACAAACGAGGAGCTTCAGTCGACCAATGAGGAGCTGGAGACCATGAACGAGGAGCTCCAGTCGACCAATGAGGAGCTCTCGGCGACCAACGATGAGCTCAGGAGCCGCACCCACGACCTGAACCGGCTGAACCGGTTCCTGGAGACTCTGATGAGCAGCATCGACACCTCGGTGATAGTGGTGGACACCGGCCTGCGTATTCAGCTGTGGAACCAGCGGAGCGTTGAAATGTGGGGACTGAGGGACGACGAGGTAATCGGCACGCCCTTCCTGGCGGCCGACATCGGCCTTCCCCGCGATGCCCTGACGCCTGCGCTCATGGCCTGCATCGGCGGCAAGGAAGGGCTGGAGCAACTGGAGTTGGCCGCAGTTAACCGAAGGGGAAAGAGCATCCGCTGCCGGGTGGCCATAACGCCCATGAGCTACGACGGATCGCAGCCCGAAGGTGCCATATTGTTGATCGAGCATGTCGGCAGGGAAGCAGATGCCGGCGGCACGTCGCCCGCAGGACACAGCGGGCAAAATGCTCCGTCCGGGGGCTGAGCAACCTTCGTGCCGAATTGCCCTAAAACGTCTTTTGCGATTCGCCCCAAAACGTCAATTTAGGCTTGACAATCAGCCACGCTTGGTGAATCCTTAGCACCCTCAGTAGCGGGTGAACGCATTGGTGTTGCTTGTGCTGTCCAATGTGGGGCTCAGAGCTTGCGGGTTTGCCGGAATACTGGATTCGGGCGAAGCACTTCAAATAGCATGGCGGCACCAATAGCGAAATAGCGCTTTTTTTAAGTAAGAGGAGAAAATCCCAAATGTCGACGAAATCCAGATTGGGGCGCAGGCTCGCAGCGTTATTCACGCTGACCGCCATAGCCGCCATGCTCGTGACACCGGCTCAAGCCGCGGTCCCCTTCAAGGACGCAGGCTTCTCCGGTTACGCCACCGGCACCTACCTGCACGCGGGCGCTCTTTCGCTGCTCGCCGGCCAGGACGTGCTAAAAGTCGATGCGGGCCATGGGTCTGCGTCGGTCAACTCGAGAGGCCTCAATGCCGCGGTAACCGATGAGCTCGGACGCGTGGTCTCGCCGGTACTTGCCGGAAAGAACAGTTACGGAGCCGGATTCGGCCTCGAGGCGAACCTGCTCGGCGGCGACCTTCTCGCCCAGCAGCAGGCCGCTGCAGCAGCTCCGCCTTCCACCGACCTCATCGTCAGGAGGCTTCTGGAGCTGCCGGTGTCGCCGGTCGTGTCCGCAGGCGTCCTGGAGGGACGAGCCCAGGCCAGGTACGACGCCAACAACTGCATCCTCGGCGAGGACATGAGCTTCGGCCAGGGCAACGCAGCGGACCTGAACCTCGTCGGGGATCCGATTTCCGATTTGCTCAACACGATCACGAGTGCCCTGATCGGCACCAACCCCAGCACTCAAAATCCCGGCGCAGTCAGAACTGCTTCCCGGACCCGGCTGGTCCCCCAGACCGACAGATCGGGTCAAAAGATCGGCGACGACGCCGCTCTGATGAGCGAGACCAAGCAGACCCTTGCTCCGATCGTGCTCTTCCAGGGCATCCCCGGAGCCGAGATCACGATCAACGTCCTGGGCGAATGGACCATGCGGGCAGTGGCCACCGGCATCCCCGGCCAGGCGTACATTCAGTACAACCCCGGGTCGGACGGCAA
>DATLGP010000396.1:0-1978 GCA_035540395.1 Actinomycetota bacterium | reverse complement strand
CCGTTGAGGCGATGGTCCTGGTGGCGGCGGTGAGCATCGATTCCAGGTCGGCGGACTGGTTGCGCACCACGAAGACAACGGAGAGAAAGACCGGGAAAAATTCCATATTGAGCCCCCGCGATAAGTCCGCTGGGAAACAGTTCTTCAACATCCGCGAACCCGGTCATTCTACCCGCCGAGCCCGGGGCCGATCGGGGGGCAGCCCGATCGTGGCCGTGAATGCGGCGGAATTGAACCCGCAAGGTGGCCGCCCGATCGGTTGGGCCCGGCCCGAAAGGCCCCGTATCATGACTCTCGACCGGCGAGCTGAGCGGTTCGTGACTTGAAACTCGAAGCTAGGGGAGCCCGTGCACAGCCCTGATCCTGCAGCGGGCGAGGGGCCGGCGCCCCAACCGCAGGTTTCCCGCGTCCACCTGGCGCTGCTGGTTCTCATTGCCTTGACCGGTCTGGCGCGTGGTCTGTTCTGGTCGGCCGCCACCGAGGTGTTCAGCCCGGTGGACGAGGCCCACCACTATGCCTATGTGGCGACCGTAGCCCAGGAACTGCGGATTCCGGTGATGGGCCGGGATCTGGTTCCACTGGAGGTGCTCGAGATCCGCAAGGAGTCGCCCACCCTCGGGGCGAGAACCTTGCCGAGGCGGGCGGATCTGGCGGACGGGTCCTGGGGGGCCGAGCTCGAGCAGTACGAAGCTCTGCAGCCGCCCCTCTACTATTTGGTTGCCGCTCCGGTATACCGGGCGGCGAACGGGCTCGGACCCGGCGCTATGGTGTTTGCGCTCCGCGCCTTCACGGTGGTGCTTTCGATTCTGGTCGTTCCCCTGACCTGGGCGCTCAGCCGCCGGATCTTTCCCGGCCATCCCGGCATCTGGCTGGCGGCTCCAGCACTGCTGGTCGTGGTGAACGGGTTCAACGCCAACCTGGCCACCGTCACCAACGATGCGCTGGTTCCGGCCATGGGAACCGCCCTCCTGCTCGCCGGCCTCCGGTTCTTCCACTCGCCGAGCCTTTCCCGGGCTGCGGTTCTGGGTGGCGTCCTGGGCCTGTCCATTCTGACCAAGCTGGTGCTGATCGCGATGATCCCGATGATCGGCCTGCTCTTCATCCCGCTGCTTCGGCGAGGCCGCTACGGAATCGTGCCGGTGTTGCGGGCGGGGGCGGTTTGCGCCCTTGTGGCAGCGGCGATCACGGCTCCGTGGTTCGCCTGGAATATCGCCACCTACGAAGCGCCCACTGCCGCCGGGCATCACTACGAGATAATCGGGCCGTACCTGACGCAGTCCGACTTCAGCCTGGGAACCCTTCGCAGCCACCTCCGGGACGCCCATGCCGCCCTTTGGAGGAGCGAGCTTCGGCCGTCGGGCGGTCCGACCTACGAGCTGGCTTGGGATATCGCCCTGCTGGCGGGAGTCGCCGTGGGCATCGCCGGGGTGGTGTTCGGCCTTCGGCGGCGCGAGATGGCCTGGGTGCTTTGGCTGAGCGTGGGGATTCCCTTGAGCTTTTTGATAAGTGAAGCCACCTTCTTCCTGCTATTTGACGGCCGGGGGCAGACGGTGGGCCGGTACCTGTACGGTGCACTGCCGGCGACCTGCATCGTCCTTTGCGCCTGGCCCTTCGTGATGGCCCGGTCCAGGCTGGGCTGGATCTGGGTGGCGGCGGTGGCCGCGTTCGCGCTGGCGGCCGAAGTCCCGGTGACCCGGCACTACATAAGCTCGGCGTACGCCGGCGGAATTCTGGACTCCGGCGAGGTACCGGTGGTGGACCAGTCGTTGAACCAGGGCTCGACGACAACTTCAGCGATGCAGGCGGACCCGCCGTGTCCGGTGACGACGGTGGGCATCGCTTTGGTGGGAGAGCCGCCGCCCGCCTTGCAGCTGATCACCTCTCAGGGGATGCACGAGGCCGTCAGGACCCAGACCGTGGGCTTCGACCTGTTGCTGCAGGGCGGAGCCCCGCAATTGACCCTCTACCGGCCGCCGGA
>DATLGP010000395.1:0-3448 GCA_035540395.1 Actinomycetota bacterium | reverse complement strand
GTGCAGGACCTTGACCTCCCAGCCCGGGCGTTCGTCCGGCTCGATCACCACGTAGTAGTCCCGCGTGTTGCAGTACAGGATGTAGGACCCGCCCCTGATAACCGTGCCGGTCACCGGGGAGCGGATCTCACCGGCCGGGTCGGCGACGATATCGGCGGCGGTCCGGGAACCGGTTCCCCGGTTGCGGGACTCCAGCGTCATCGGGGAGACCGTCGTGGCCAAGGTCACCATCGGGCGGGCCCCGTCGTGGTTAGCCTCGTGAAATCCCACCCGCTCCACGCGCGCGGCCGGGTGGTACAAAGTAACGCCCTCCACGTCGGCGAAGGGAGTGAACGGCTGCTCGGTAACCGACCGCGGTGGGGGAGGCGGGGGGACCGCTTCGACCACCGGCTCCACCGGTGCGACAGCGGGAGCGGCCGGGTTGTCCGGAGGCGGGGCGGATTCTCCCATGGCGGGCACGCAAGCGCCGAGAAGCGTCGTGATCAAAAGGAGCACCACTGCAATTATGGGTCTGCGGCTTTGCACGCTGGCCCCCTCGGGTACCTAGACTTACTCACAAGAGTTTCTCACCTTGTTGGTAGAAAGCCTCCCAATCTCAGAAAGGCGGCGACCGATGGACGACCTTTGGGCAAGCCTCAGCGAGGGAGATCGCAACCGGGCCAACCGGATGACCGCGGAGTCGGTCCAGGTCATGGCCGCCGGCCTGGCGCATGTGTTCCGGGGGGACATGTTGGCGGCCAACGCGGTTTTCGAGCAGCTGAGCCCCCAGCCGGCCGACCAGGCGATGAACGCCCATGCGTTTGCAGTCGCGGTGGTGGACTACTGCTCCAAGGAAATGGAGCGCGATCCCATCGAGCTGCTGGAGGACATGGCGGCCCGGGCGGCTCTGCTCAGGGAATCCATCGAGGAGAAAGAGGACCCGGGCGGCGAGCCGCCTGTTTAGCTGCGCACCAGGGGCTTGTACTTGATGCGGTGAGGCTGGTCGGCGTCCGAGCCCAGGCGTTTACGCCGGTCGGCCTCGTAGTCCGAAAAGTTGCCTTCGAACCATCTCACTTCCGACTCGCCTTCAAAAGCCAGGACGTGGGTCGCGATGCGGTCCAGGAACCATCTGTCGTGGCTGATGACCACCGCGCACCCGGCGAATGACAGCAGGGCATCCTCGAGTGCTCGAAGCGTATCGACGTCAAGGTCGTTGGTGGGCTCGTCGAGCAGAAGGACGTTGCCGCCGGACCGCAGGACCTTCGCAAGCTGAAGGCGGTTGCGTTCCCCTCCCGAGAGCGTGCCGACCTTCTTCTGCTGGTCGGTCCCCTTGAACCCAAACGACGCCACGTACGCTCGTCCATGGATCTCCCGTCCGCCGACCACGAGGTTGTCCAGACCGCCGGTCACCTCGTCGTAGACGGTTTTCCGCCCGTCCAGCGCCTCCCGGCTTTGGTCGACGTAAGCGAGCTGCACGGTGGGCCCCACTCTCAACGACCCGGAGTCCGGCTTCTGTTCATCGGTGATCATCCTGAACAGCGTGGTCTTGCCGGCTCCGTTGGGCCCGATGATTCCCACGATCCCGCCTTTGGGAAGGGCGAAGGAAAGGTCGTCGATCAGGAGCCGGTCGCCGTAGCCCTTGGTCAGATTTTCCGCCTCCACCACCAGGTCGCCCAGGCGGGGACCGGGTGGAATCGTAATCTCGAGCTTGTCGGCCTGATCGGGCGCCGCTTCCGCCTCTGCCGCAAGTTGCTCATAGCTGTTCAACCGGGCCTTGCCCTTCGCCTGGCGGGCGCGGGGGGACATGCGGATCCACTCCAACTCCCGCTGCAGGGTCTGGCGCCGGCGGGCATCGGCTTTCTCCTCCATTGCCAGACGGTTCTGCTTTTGCTCCAGCCACGACGAGTAATTTCCCTCCCACGGGATGCCATGCCCGCGGTGCAGCTCGAGGATCCACCCGGCAACGTTGTCCAGGAAGTACCGGTCATGGGTTACTGCGACCACGGTTCCCGGATAGTCCTGCAGAGTGCGCTCCAGCCACGCGACCGATTCGGCATCGAGGTGGTTCGTAGGCTCGTCCAACAACAAAAGGTCGGGTTTTTGCAGCAGCAGCCGGCACAATGCCACCCGGCGGCGCTCTCCTCCAGACAGGGTGGCGACCTCGGCGTCGCCCGGAGGCAGGCGCAGAGCGTCCATTGCTATCTCGAGGGTCCGGTCCACCGACCAGGCGTCGGTTGCATCGATCTTCTCCTGCAACTGTGCCTGTTCTGCGATCAGCTTATCGAAATCCGCATCCGGCTCGCCCATGGCCTCGCAGACCGCGTTATAACGGTCGATGAGTGACTTCGCCTCGCCCACGCCTTCCGCCACATTGCCCATGACGTCCTTGGAGGGATCGAGCAAGGGCTCCTGGGGGAGGAAGCCGACGCTGAAGCCGGGTGTGAGGCGGGCCTCGCCCGTATAGCCGTCGTCCTCGCCCGCCATGATCCTGAGCAGGGACGACTTTCCGGAGCCGTTGGCGCCCAAAACCCCAATCTTGGCCCCCGGAAACATTGAGATGTTAATACCGCGGAGGACCTCCCGGTCGGGAGGATGGGTCCGCCGTAGGTCGCGCATGGTGAAGATGAACTGTGCCGGCATGGTCTCAGGTTAACCCAGCCCGCAGGGAGTCGGAGCGCTTGCTACAGATCCAAATACGGCAAACAACCTGGGCGGCCATGTTGAATAATCGGCGACAGCCGCCCGCTCCCCGCTTAACCCGAGGCAGAATCTGCCGATAAGGGTTACTGCCAATTAGTCCTGCGGGGGACGGGGGCTGCACAAAGGAGACTGCCGTGTCCTCAGCCCCAGGGTCGTTTCATCCATACCGTCCGCAACATCGAATGTCGAAGTCACGCAGACGCATTGCCAGGGTTGCGATAATCGCTGCAGTTGCCCTTGGAATGCTTCCGGTCCTGCCGGCGCATGCGAGTTCCAACTTCGGGCTCGTGGCCGATTTCCCGACAGTTCAACCGGTGGGCAAGGAACCGCTGAGCCCACCAACCATCTGGATCTCCAGTGTCAGCAGCGATTCGCTGACTGTCACCGACCTTCGCTTCGTCCCGTCCTGCTCCAACTGGGACGTGAATTGCATAGGAGGTATCGCGGATCCGGGAACCTTCAACATCAGCGCCACCGGTATGGGTATTGCCAAGACGGCGTGTGCCGACCGCAGCTTCGACTTCAAAGTTGTCGATCCCGCCACCGGACAGGTGCGGATCACGCCTGCCGACGGCAAGCCCGTGGTCCTCACTGCCCATGACATGGCCAGCGATCTGGACACCTGCCGGATCAGCTTTACGATGACAGCAAACCGAGTACCCAACCACGATTCGTTCCCCAGCGTGGAGGGCTTCCAGACCAACCAGAACATGCGCATCTCAGGCACCACAAACGGACAATCCCTCACCTTCACCAGCCATGACATCAC
>DATLGP010000394.1:0-3437 GCA_035540395.1 Actinomycetota bacterium | reverse complement strand
ACCCCGAACGAGACTCCCACCGGGGTGTTCGACGGAAACGACGCTGCGGACCTGTTCAACCCGTAGCTCCACCAGGGGCCTCCGGCCGAGTCCCGGCCGGTCTGTTTCCGGTGTCAGACCTCTTCCAGGAACTTGTCCATGCCTCCGACATGGGGCATGAACACGTCCTGCAGGGCACTTAGCATCTGGCGCAGGTGGACCAGATCGTGCACCGCCCAGTAGTGGATGAGCTGGCCGGCCTGGATCGTCCCTGCGGCATCGTGCTCCCCCTCCCGCCGGTAGTCGGCCGGATCGACCGCTCGTAACCAAGCGACATCCTCCGCCCGCATGCCCTCCAGCTCGGCCAGCAGCTCCTCGAGGCTTCGCCGGGCGTAGCCGCCTTCCTGGAGCCGGGCCGGCGGATCAATCGACCGGATCAAGGGCCGGTCCTCGTGCAAAATCCGCCGGATCCGCTCCCGAAACGCGATGCCCTCCACGTCGACCAGGTGCTCCAGCACCTCGCGCGGACCCCACCGGCCGGGAGAATCGCCTTTCAGGACTTGCTCCGGCAAACTCGAAAAGAGGCCTCTTATGAGCGCCGGAGTCCGGCCGATAACCGCCAACGCAGCAAGCACCGACCGGGGAACCCCGTCCGGACCTTCCTCCTGAGGCAAGTGGGGAGGACCCGGCCTAGGAACCAGGGATCGGCAGGGGCGGGGGCAAGGACGGCGGCAACTGAGGCGACCCCGACTGTGCTTCGCTGGCTGCGATCTGCTCGTTGATCTCGCGCATTACCGAGGCAAGCTGCTCGCCGACCAGCTCATCCCTGGCCAGCAGTTCGTCGCGGATCCGCTCGACGGCAAAGCGCCGTTTCTCGAGGATCTGGCGAACGTCCTCTTTACATTGCATCAGGAGATCGTTGACCTCTTTACGCACGTCCGGGTCCTTGAGCATTGCCTCGGTACTGTTGCTGAACTGGGTGGGGTACAGGATGTCGTAGGAGAACAGGCGGTTGCCCATGCCCCAGGTCCCCACATAGTTGAGGGCCCAGGCGGTGACGTTGCGCAGGTCGCTGCTGGTGCCGGAGGTGGTGGTGCCGAACCACATCTCCTCGGCGACCAGGCCGGCCAGGGAGACCCTGATCCGGTTGAGCACGTCCTCCTTCGTGTTGCCGAAACGCTCGTCCAGGTCAACCGAGTACACCATGCCCAGGGCCGATTCCCGCTTGATGATGGTGATGATCTGGATCTGCATGTCGGCGCGCATCAGCTCGTGGTTCACCACGGCATGGCCGGCTTCGTGGACCGCGGTCATCAGCTTTTCCCGCTCGGTGTAGGTCACGGCCTGCTTCAAACCGATGTCGTCGATCATCTTGGCCGCCCAGATGTCGTCCCAGGTCACCGAGTCACGCCCGTCCTGCAGGGCGATGATCAGGCCTTCGTTGATGATGTTCTTGATGCGGGCCGGCGAGTAGTAGATGGTGGCCTGGGCGAACTTGTCCAGGTCGATCTCCTCGTGCTTGACCTTTTCCAGGTAGTAGCGGATTACGTCTTTGCGCCCTTCCTTGTCGGGCAGGCCGACGTGGATCTTGCGGTCGAAGCGGCCGGGCCGCAGCAGCGCCGGGTCCAGGTCGTTCGCTCGGTTCGTCGCTCCGATCACCAGGATGTTGTACTGCGGGATCCTGGGCTTGAGGCCGAAGATCCGGCGGATGTGCCGCTTCAGGCCGCGGGGCATGATCATGCCGTCCATCTGGATCAGCAGCTCGTTGATTGCGCCGCCGCCTCCGCCGCCGCCCATGCCCATCATCATGATCCGGTTGATGAACGGCCCCCGGGCCGGCCCCTCCTCGGAGGGCTCGGACTTCATCTGCATCCCCCCGCCCCCGCGGGTGCCGATGGCGTCGATCTCGTCGATGAACACCACACAGCCGTCGTAGATGCGGGAGAACTTTTTGGCCTTGCGGAACAGCATGGCGATCTGCATGATGCCGGCGCCCATGATGGCGTTGGTGAAGCCGCTGGCCGGAGCGTAGATGAAGGGCACCCCCACCTGTCCGGCAACCGCCTTGGCCATCAGGGTTTTCCCGGTTCCCGGGGGGCCCTCGAAAAGCAGGCCATGAGGGGGATAACCGCCGATCTTTTTGAACTCACGGAATCCCCGGAACAGCTTTACCACTTCCTTCACCGACTCGACCACCGGTTTTTGCCCCCGGACATCTTCGAAGGTTGTCTCGTACTCCTTGGGATAGATCACGTACTTGCGGCCCCGGGAGAGGAACCACATCATGCCCGCGAGCTGGATGACTATGAAGAAAAGCAGCTGGAAGAAGAACAGGGCGCCGGTGGACAGACGGGAAATGACGTCTATCGGACCGCACGGCCGGATTCCGGTGAGGGGGTCTCCGCAGGTCCCGTAGAGCTGGATCAGCCACGAGATCGTGGTGTAGACGACTACCACAAAGGCAATCTTGGGCAGCCAGAACTTGAGTTTGTTTCTGAACACCATCAGTGAGATCCTCCGAAGCCAGCAGAACAGTATAGGGGCCGGCTTGCGGTACGTAACCGCCTATTTCTAACCTGTTTCAGACTCCAGCGAAATAGGGGGCAGGTCCGGGCTGTCAAAAGTCGGGAACACGAACCCGCACTCTTCGAACATGGTGGCAATGCGCTGGGAGTCCCACCCCAGCCGGCGGAGATGCAGCAGCAGGTTGATGGGAGCGAAGTCGCGGCCGCAATACGGGCAGTAGGCCCAGTCACCGGGCTGTTCGCCCAGGTGGCACCCGCAGTAAAGGCAGCTATCGGGACCGGCGACCCGGTCCTCGGGATACGACTCGTACCCGTCGAGGAAGCCGCGGGCGTAGTCCCAGCTCACATACTCGTCCGGGTTCGGCTCCCAGGCCGGCTCGTGGACCGGAGTGGTCCCGCTCTCGAGGATCTGCTGCAGGTTGCCGGCAAGCAGGTCCCAGCCTAGGTAGTGGTCCTCGTCACAGTCCGGACAGAAGACCACGACACCCCGAATCCCCCGGCTGGCAAGCACCGCCTTGAGGGTGCGCACGTCGACGAGGTCCTGGCTCAGGGCGTCCCGCTCCGCGGCGTCGATAGGAGCAAACTCCTCCGCCCCGAAGTCCGGGTCATCGTTATGCTCTTGGGAAGACATACCTTCATTATTGTACTTATGCGTGACGGGCATTCTTAAGGAGGCTCTTACTTGGAGATTCGGATCGGTGTTGTGGACTCACCCAAGGAGATCAGCCTTGAGGTTGAAGAGAAGGTTGAGGAGCTGATCAAACGGGTGGACGCAGCCCTGACCGGCGACCTGTCTGTGCTCTGGCTCAAGGACGACAAAGACAAACGGGTGGGCGTCCCTTCCAACAAAGTGGCCTACGTGGAGATAGACCCGGAAAGTGCGCCCCGATCGGTGGGCTTTAGGCGATAATCCCCCCATGCCCCGGCCCCCCG
>DATLGP010000393.1:0-2722 GCA_035540395.1 Actinomycetota bacterium | reverse complement strand
GGTCAAAAGAGCGATCTCGGGAAAGGGCCGGCGGGGCGCCCCTCCGCTGCCCCGGCAAAGAGGGGCGCTCAGGGTGGTGCAGATCAGCCTCCTGGCCCTGGCGCTGTTCCTCGGCAACCTTGCCTACGGCTCCTGGCAGGCTTTTGCGGCGGCCGAGCCGAATGCCGGCATGGTCGAGGTGGTCGCCCTGGCGGTGGTCACGATGGCTTCGGCCGCCGGCTGCCTGTGGATGGGCCTGCGCACGATCAGGGGCCCCCAGCCGCCGAGCCTCGACTAGCCTCCTGGACCAGCAGGCGTGTGCGGTTTGAGGGCGACCCGGGTCGGCGCAGCGCTCGCGGTGGTCGTCCTGGCGCTGGCGGCCTGCGGCGACGGCGGGACTGTCCCCGAGCCGAGCCCCGCGCCCCACCGATCGGTCCCCGGCGGCTGGCAGACGCTGCAGCCGGCTCCCAACCAGCGGACCGAGGTGGCGGCGGCGGCAGCCGGCAACCGGATCTACATTCTCGGGGGCTTCGTCCCCCCGGGCAGGACGGTCCCGGTGGTCGAGGTCTACGACATCGCCACCGACAGCTACAGCCGGGGGCCCGACCTGCCGATCGCGGTAAACCATGCGATGGCCGCATCCTGGGACGGCGTGGTTTACCTGATGGGCGGCTACCAGGGGGAGACGGACCTCACCCGGCCGACCGACCGGCTCTTCGCTCTCCGGGAATCGGTCTGGGAGGAGCTTGCGCCCATGCCCGAGGTTCGAGCGGCTGCCGGAGCGGCGGCGATCTACGGAAAGATCTACGTCGCCGGGGGAGTGGGACCGGACGGGCTGGCCGCCAGCACCCTGGTCTACGACATCGCGGCCGGGACCTGGTCCGAGGTCGCCGGGGTGCCGACTCCTCGTGAGCACCTGGGCGTGGCAACCGACGGCCGGCGGCTTTACGTCGTAGGGGGCAGACCGCCCAACACGGACGCGGCAGAGGCTTTCGATCCGGGCACCGGGGAGTGGGAGCGGCTTCCGGCAATGCCCACCGCGCGCGGGGGCCTCGCTGCGGCAGGAACCGCGAACGGGCTGATCGTGGCGGCAGGGGGTGAGGCGGAGCAGACCTTTCCCGAGGTCGAGGCCTACGACGTCGGCGCCCGAAGATGGGTGCGGTTGGACGGCCTGCCGACACCCCGCCACGGGCTGGGAGTGGTCGCGGTCGGCAGCACGGTGTACGTGATCGCCGGCGGCCCCCGGCCGGGTTTCGCCTTCTCGGGGGCCAACGAGGCACTGGACCTGTCGTGATCTCCGCCGGGGCGGCTTACCCGGCGAGGATGCTGACCCTTCCGTCGGAGCGGGTGGCGTCGACCTCCACGATCATGCCGTCCTTCAGCACCTGGGAGGCCGCTTCGGTGCCCAGCAGGCTGGGGACCGAGTTCTCCCGGCAGACGATCGCCGCGTGGCTCAGCAGGCCGCCCTCGTCGGCGACTATGGCCGCCGCCTTCTCGATGGGAACCGACGGGACCGTCCGGTAGGGGAATATCGACGGCTGACCCTCGTAGGTCGGTGTGCTGAGGTCGGTGACGATGATGTCTCCGACCCGGACCTTGCCGCCCTCGTCGGCGTCCAGTACCACCCGGACCCGGCCGACTGCACGGCCCCGCGAGGCGGCGGCGCCCTGTAGCTGTGCCGGCGCCGGCCGCCCGGAGGGACCGTCCCCGCTCTCGAGTGCGCGGACCAGGTCCCGGGCCGGCGTGTTCAACACCTCGAAGAGGGGGCGCTGAAGATCGGCGGCCACCTGCCCGAAGAGCAGGCGGGCAGACCATTTCGCTTTCACCGGCAGGCCGGGGCTGAATGCAATGTCATCCGCCACGCTGCGGTAGTTTGCCACCGCTTCTGCGAGGTCGTCGCCCGCTACCTCAGGGGCGCTGGCAGGGGGTGGGTCGGCGGCCAGGGCGATGGTCTCGGCATTCCAGCGCAGCAGCGCCGGCTGCATCCGCTGCAGGACCTCCTTGTGCGACAGGATGTCCAGGCCGGTCGACACGGTCCTGACCCAACCGAACTCCTGCAGGTGGGCGGTCAGTTCCAGGGCAATGTCGGGGAAGCGCGACTCGAGAGCTCGAAAGGCTTTGTTCGCCGACAGGTCGACGACGACCTCCCGGGCCTCGGGCCGACCGGCTATCTTCAGTGCGATCCGGTAGAGGTTGCGTATTTCCCGGGCGGCCTCCGACTCCCGGTCACCCACCAGGTCGTCGACCGACGGGCCGTCGGCGGAGCCGGCAAGCAAACCGGCAAGGTTGTCCCGCAGCAGTCGGAGTCGCTCCGGAGCCTCTTCGACGAACGGCAGGGCGGCGGCTTCGGCCTCCTCGAAGGCTTTCAGGCGGTCGGCGGTATCGCCAGGGTTGCCGGATGGCCGCTCACCGGTCTGCAACAGCCGTCCGGCCGCCCGCCGGCCCTCGTCGATCCAATCTCTCATCAGGCAGCCCCGGTTTGCGGCCGGGCCTGCAGGATCCACAGGCGCGCCGAATCGTAGGCCCATTCGATGTCCTGCGGCCGGCCCATGAACTCCTCGATTCGCAAACCCAGTGCCACGATCTGCTCCGCCTCGGAGGCGGAAAGCACCGGCAACAAGCGGCGGGCCTGGTCGGTTTCGACCGTCCGGCTCCCCAGTTGGTCCTCCGAGACTACGTTCATCCGCTTTTTAGATCCGATCCGGGACCCCGACACCTTGCCGGTGGACCTGGAGACCAAGAT
>DATLGP010000392.1:0-2699 GCA_035540395.1 Actinomycetota bacterium | reverse complement strand
TCTGTCGGCGCCGGTCCAAAACTGACCCCCTAACGCCGGTTGAAAATTGACCCCCTTCCGGGAATCCGCAGCTTTAGCTGCTGAGTGATTGAGCCTGAGCGCAACCGAGCTCAGGAGGAAGGTGGGTGTTATCAGTGGAAGATTGGGCCGAGATCCGGCGACTGGCCTTCGCCGAGCGGATGGGCACCAAGGCGATTGCCCGGCAGCTGGGGGTGGCAAGAAACACGGTAAGAACTGCGATCCGCTCCGACGCACCGCCCAGGTACGAGCGAGCGCAAAAGCCCTCGGCGGTCGAAGAGTTCGAGCCGCAGATCCGGGCGCTTCTCCGGGACTGCCCCACCATGCCGGCGACGGTGATCGCCGAGCGGATCGGGTGGAGCAGGGGCATCACCATCCTGAAAGAACGGGTGGCCGAGCTCCGGCCGCTCTACCTACCGCCCAAGCCGTACCAGCGCACCGACTACCAGCCCGGGGAGCTGGCGCAGTGGGATCTGTGGCAGCCTCCGGTCGATATCCCGGTCGGCTTCGAGGCGGTGCAGCGGTTGTGGGTGGTTACCGGGCTGTCCGGCTACTCCCGGACTTCGATGGGCCACATGATCCCCACCCGGGAGACCCACGACGTTTTGGCCGGCCACCTCGAGTGCCTAAAGGACCTGGGAGCGGTGCCGCGCCAGGGGATCTACGACGGCGAGGGGGCGATCGGCCGCAATCGGGCCGGCAAGCAGGAGTTCACCCAGGCGTTCTCGATGTTCAAGGGGACTCTTGGGATGAGCGCCTACATCCTTCGGGGCGGCTTTCCCGAAGGCAAAGGGGCCCTGGAGCGAACCCACGACTACTTCGAGAGATCGTTTCTGCCCGGGCGGCGGTTCAAGGACCCGGGCGACTTCAACTTTCAGTTCAAGTCCTGGTTGCGGGTCACTGCCAACCACCGGCTCCACGCAACGCTGCGCTGCCGGCCAGATGCTCGCCTGGCCGAGGACAAGGCGGCGATGCTCAAGCTCCCGCCGATCCTGCCCGACGTCCGTTTTCATCACTCCTTGCTGCTCGGGAGGGACCACTACGTGCGTTACGGAACCTGCGACTACTCGGTACACCCCAAAGCGATCGGCCGCAGGGTGCAGATCGCAGTCGATCTGGAGTCGGTGGTAGTCACCTGCCACGGCGAGCAGGTAGCCAACCACCGGCGTAGCCTGGTCGGTCACCGCACGATCACCGACCCGGTCCACGGCCGGGCCCGGCGGCTGATCAAAAGCCAGGCGCAGGCAGACCGGTTGACTGTTAATCAACAGGTTGCCGAACCCGATCTCACCATCTACGACGCCCTGACCGGAGGTCTTTGATGAGCAACCCGCGCTCCGACCTGGCCTACCTGTGCCGCAACCTCAAGGCTCCGTCGCTGCTTTCCTCGGTCGACCGGCTGGCCGAGCGGGCCCGAGCCGAAAACTGGACCCATGAAGAGTTCCTCTGTGCCTGCCTGGAGCGGGAAGTCTCCTCCCGACAGACCCACGGCGGAGAGAACCGGATCAAAGCCGCCCGGTTCCCCTCGTACAAGACGCTCGAGGACTTCGACTTCAATCACCAGCGCTCGGTCCGCAAAGAGGTGGTAGCCCACCTCGGTGCCCTCGACTTCATAGCGGCCAAGCAGAACGTGATCTTCCTCGGGCCGCCGGGAACCGGAAAGACCCACCTGGCAACAGCTCTTGGCATCAGGGCCTGCCAGGCCGGGCACCGGGTGGCCTTCGCCACCGCCACCGAGTGGGTGGCAAGGTTAAGTGCAGCTCACTCGCAGGGGGTGCTGCACAAAGAGCTCCGCCAGCTGGTCTGGACGCCGCTGCTGATCATCGACGAGGTGGGTTACCTGCCCTTCGACGTCGAGGCGGCCAACCTGTTCTTCCAGCTGGTCAGCTCCCGCTACGAACGGGCCAGCGTGATCGTCACCTCCAACAAGCCTTTCGGGCGCTGGGGCGAGGTCTTCGGAGACGCTGTTGTGGCCGCTGCGATGATCGACCGGCTGGTGCATCACGCCGAGGTGGTCAACCTCAAGGGCGACAGTTACCGGCTGAAAGATCGAGACCTGGGGCGCGTCCCTGGCGGTTCCGACAACGCTTGATTAAGATCAAGAACTCCCTAGGGGGGTCAATTTTCAACCGGCGAAAAGGGGTCATTTTTCAACCGGCGCTGACACCGGCGCTCTACCTTTCTTAGCCTGCTCGGAATTGCTCTCGCTCATGTGCCTCTGCACTCCAATCATCGGCGATTGACTGTGCCCTGGCCTTTCCATTGTCGGACGGCGTTCTTTCGATAGACAGGGTCTTAAGACCCGGACATCCTGGGGCGAATGGTCCCAAGGCCATCCGGAGTCCCGAGCCGCCTGCGGAAAAGATCGTCGTCTTCGCCCGGTCGATGGATTCCATCTATCGGGATTTACGCCATGGCCCGGACGTCGGTGACGGTGAGCCATGCCGATCTGTTCAAAGTCTTTCTCCGTTGGGTCGGGAGGGGCGGCGTTTCCGGAGACTTGTGCCCATCCGAGGCGGACGAGCTCACCGGGCACAAGCGCAACTGCTTGGGGTCGTCTTCCGAATGTTGGGGTCGTCTTCCGAATGGCGTGCGCTGATGTCATCGGTCAGCTCGCAGGAGATGGTTTAGCTGATTCCGCGCTTTGCTGAGCCACTCATCGAGCGCCCGCTGGCGTGGAG
>DATLGP010000391.1:0-8108 GCA_035540395.1 Actinomycetota bacterium | reverse complement strand
GCCCATGAGTCCGATGATGGCGCCACCGAACAGCACGTAATGGAAGTGGGCCACGATGTAGTAGGTGTCCTGCTGCTGGGCGTCGTGGGGAACGATCGAGTGGGTGACTCCGGACAGCCCGCCGATGATGAACATGGCGATGAAGCCGATGGCGAACAGCATCGGGGTCTTGAACCTGAGCGCTCCGCCGGCCATCGTGGCCAGCCAGTTGAAGATCTTCACCCCGGTGGGCACTGCGATGAACATGGTGGACACCGCGAACGCCGCGTTGGCGGCCGGTCCGAGCCCCACGGTGAACATGTGGTGCGCCCATACTCCCCATCCCATGAACCCGATGGCCGCTCCGGAGAACACGACGAAGCTGTAGCCGAACAGCGGCTTGCGGGAGAAGGTGGGCAGGATCTCCGAGACGATGCCCATGGCGGGCAGGATCAGGATGTAGACCTCGGGGTGGCCGAAGAGCCAGAACAGGTGCTGCCACAGGATCGGGTCGCCCCCGCCGGCCGCCGAGAAGAACAGTGCGTCGAAGGTCCGGTCGAAGGTCATAAAAAACAGCGCCACCGCAATGATCGGCATGGCGAACAGCAGCAGGAAGTTCGTCACCAGCGACATCCAGATGAACACCGGCATCTTCAGCAGCTTCATGCCCGGCGCCCTCATGTTCAGGATCGTCACGATGAAGTTCGCCGAGGCGACGATGGAGGCGACGCCCAGGATCTGAAGGCCCAGCGCGTAGAAGTCGATGCGATGGTCACCCGGCAGGAAGTCGTTGCCGGTGGTCAGGGGCGCATAGGCGAACCAACCGCCGTCGGGGGCTCCACCGAACAGAAAGCTGGAGTACAAAAATAGGCCGCCGAACAGGAACACCCAGTAGGAAAGCGAGTTCAGCCTGGGAAAGGCAACATCCCTGGCGCCGATCATCAACGGGATGAAGTAGTTAAAGAACGCCGCCCCCAAAGGCATGACCACCAGGAAGATCATCGTCACGCCGTGGGTGGTGAAGAGCTGGTTGTACACGTCGGCGCTGACAACCTGGCCTTCGGGAGTGGCCAGCTGGGCGCGGATTATCAGCGCTTCCAGCCCGCCCAAAATGAAGAAGGCAAACGCGGTGTAGCCGTACAGAATGCCGATTCTCTTGTGGTCGACTGTGGTGACCCAGCTCCATACTCCCTTCTTCGCCTTGGGGCGGCGAAGAAACCACGGAGTGGGGTCGGTTACCGAAGTCATAGGTGCTCTCCCATCATTCCAAGCTCATCAGATAGGCGACCAGGTCATTGATCTGTTGGTCGGTCAGATTCAGATCAGGCATCAAAGATCCCGGTTTGCGGGCCGGCGGGTCCTCCAGCCACAGGCGCAGGTTTTCCTCGTTCAACTCGAACATCGCACCGGCAAAGGTCGTGCGGCTCGCCAGATGGGTCAGGTCCGGTCCCAACACACCGGCGGCATCCGTCCCCTGGATTGCATGACAGGAAACGCACTGCTGGCCGCCGGCAAACCGGCCGGTGTGGAACAGCTCGCGCCCCGCGGCGACCGCACCGTCCTCGACGGCCGGCGCCTGCTGCTCGGAGAGCCAGCGGTCGAAGTCTGCCGGCTCGTGGGCGAACGCCCGGGCCCTCATGTTGGCGTGGGAAAGCCCGCAGTACTCGGCGCACTGACCGTAGTACTCGCCCGGCTCGGTGGCCTCAATGGTCAGGTGGTTGATCCGCCCCGGTACCACGTCCTGCTTGCCGGCCAGCTTCGGTATCCAGTAGCTGTGGATGACGTCGGCCGATCGAAGTTCCAAAAGCACCGGCCGGCCGACCGGGATGTGAAGCTCGTTGGCGGTCACGACGCCGTTGTCGTACCGGTACTCCCACCACCACTGGTGAGCGATCACCTGGATCTCCATCGCGTCCTCAGGGTGGCGAGCCTGGTCGAAGATCACCGGGACGGTCATAAAGGCAATGCCGGTGAGGATCACCGCCGGGATGGCGGTCCACATTAGCTCGAGCTTGGTGTGGCCGTGAAGCTGCTTGGGGGCGGTGTTCGCCTTGCTTGCACGGTACTTGAAGACAATGTAGATCAGCGCGCCCTCGACCAGGATGAACACCACTGCCGCAATGCCGAATGTCACGTTCCACAGGCGGTGCGCCTCGATTGCCCGCGGTCCCTCCGGGTGCAGGTAGTTCAGCGGGGCGTCGGCCGAGACGCACGCGCTAAGCAGTAGCACGGAGGCGAGGGCCAACAAGCGCGGGAGGTACATAGTTTTGCTGCGAGCGCGAAAGCGCGGACGATCCATCGGAAATGGATGCTAGCAGATACAGTGGACCGAACCCCTTGGAAACGCCCTGTGAACGCTAAAAAGTACGGGGTCGGGCCGAAGTCCGACCTTGAGATGGTCCAGTCCCAGATCGATCTCTGTCTCCAATCGCGCCTGGAGGAGGTTCGCAGCGGCTTTGCTGCGAGCTCGAGCCAGGGCATCGTTGACGAGGTCATCACGGCTACGGTCCGCAAAGGCGGCCGTATCCGCCCACTGCTCTGCTGCAGCGCCTACGCTGCATGCGACGGAGACGGTGGGCCGCTGGACGAGCGAATCCTGGTGGCGGCCTCCAGCCTGGAGCTTCTTCACACCTTCGCCATCCTCCACGACGACGTGATGGACGGATCCCCCACCCGGCGGGGTGAGCCTTCGGTGTTCGTCCGGGTGGCCGAAGAGCATCGGGCGGCCGGGATACGGGGCGACTCGGAGAGATACGGAATTTCGGTCGCCGTGCTGGCCGGCGATCTGGCCCTGGTGGTGTCCGATCAGATGCTCGCCCAGTCCGGCTTCAGCCCCGAGCTGCTGGCCGAGGTAGCTGCGCCGGTGGCGCGAATGCGGTTGGACGCCGTTGCCGGCCAATACCTGGACCTAAGCCACAGCGGGCGGGGGGCGACCGACCCGAACCTGACGGCCCGTATTGCCCGGCTAAAAACTGGCAGCTACAGCGTAGAGGGACCGCTCGCCGTGGGAGCGACCCTGGCCGGCGCCTCGGCCAGATCTAAAAAGGCCCTGGAGGACTTCGCTCGTCCCCTCGGGGAGGCCTTTCAGCTGACCGACGATCTGCTCGGCATGTTCGGGGACCCCGCCGTCACCGGCAAGAGCGCAGCCAACGACCTGCGGCAGGGCAAGCCCACATCGCTGATGGCGAGGGCGCTTTCGCTCGCCGGGGCGGATGCCCGAGCCGAGATCCTCGCCGTGTGGGGTGACCCCGACACATCGGACGAGGACCTCGGCAGGGTCAGGAAGCTAGTCCACGAATCGGGGGCTGTGCGGTCCATGGTGCGCACAATCAATCAGCTGGTCGGCGAATCCAAGGCGGTGCTGAGCGACCCGGCCGAGTTCAACCTGGTGCCCGCTCCGTGCGCTTTCATGGTAAAGCTGGCCGAGAGCATCGTCGCCCAGGCACGGCGGCTCCAGCAGCCGGCCTGACGCATCAGGCCAACCGGAGCGCGACCGGCGCCGGGCGCCCAGCACCGGCCGGCCGGGGACGCGAAAGGCACCCCCGGAAGCCGGGGGTGCCTTTTTACTGCGGTTGTGGCTGGCTTAGAAGTCCATGCCTCCGCCGCCGTCGCCCATGCCGCCGGGCATGCCGGGCATGCCGCCACCATTCTGCTCAGGCTTGTCGACCACCACTGCCTCGGTGGTGAGGAACAGAGCCGCGATGGACGCTGCGTTTTGAAGTGCGGAGCGGGTGACCTTTGCGGGGTCAACGATTCCGGCCTTCATCAGGTCCTCGTACTCACCGGTGGCTGCGTTGAGGCCGTGGTTGCGCTTGAGGGTGAGAACCTTCTCCACCACAACCCCGCCCTCCATGCCGGCGTTGGTTGCGATCTGACGCAGCGGCGCGTTCAGTGAACGACGCACGATCTGAACGCCGGCCAGCTCGTCGCCGACCAGGTCGCCCTCGAGCTTCTCCAGCGCATTGGCTGCCAGCACCAGGGTGGTACCTCCGCCGGGGACGATACCTTCCTCGACGGCCGCCTTCGTAGCCTGAACGGCGTCCTCGATGCGGTGCTTCTTCTCCTTCAGCTCAACCTCGGTGGCTGCGCCGACCTTGATCACTGCAACACCGCCGGCCAACTTCGCCAGGCGCTCCTGCAGCTTCTCCTTGTCGTAGTCGGAGTCGGACTTGTCGATCTCGGCACGGATCTGGTTGACCCGGCCGCGGATCTCGTCCGCTTTGCCCTGACCCTCGACGATGGTGACCTCGTCCTTGGTGACCACGATCTTGCGAGCCTGGCCGAGCTGGTCCAGCGTGGTGTTCTCCAGCTTCAGGCCGACCTCCTCGGAGATGACCTGGCCGCCGGTCAGGATTGCGATGTCGGAGAGCATGGCCTTGCGGCGGTCGCCGAAGCCGGGTGCCTTCACCGAAACGCTCTTGAAGGTGCCGCGGATCTTGTTGACCACCAGGGTGGCCAGCGCCTCGCCCTCCAGGTCCTCGGCGATGATCAGCAGCGGCTTGCCGCTCTGCATGACCTTCTCCAGGATCGGGAGGATGTCCTTTACTGCGGAGATCTTCTGGCTGGAGATGAGCACCAGCGCGTCCTCCAGCACAGCTTCCATCCGCTCGGGGTCGGTTACGAAGTAGGGCGAGATGTAACCCTTGTCAAACCGCATGCCCTCGACCAGCTCAAGCTCGAGTCCGAAGGTCTGGGACTCCTCAACGGTGATGACCCCGTCCTTGCCCACCTTGTCCATGGCCTCGGCAATGATCTCGCCGATCTCACGGTCGTTGTTTGCCGAGATCGCGCCGACGTGGGCGATCTCGTCCTTGCCCTCAACTTCTTTCGACATGCTGCCGATGAACTCGACCACTGCGTCGACGCCGGTCTCGATGCCCCTCTTCAGGGCGATCGGGTTGGCACCCGCGGCGACTACACGCAGGCCCTCCTTGGTGATGGCGTGAGCGAGAACGGTAGCGGTGGTGGTTCCGTCACCGGCTACATCGTCGGTCTTCTTGGCTACCTCTTTGACCAGCTCGGCGCCGATTCTTTCGAACGGGTCCTCGAGCTCGATCTCCTTGGCGATCGACACACCGTCGTTGGTGATGGTCGGTGCGCCCCACTTCTTCTCCAGGACCACGTTGCGGCCCTTGGGTCCGAGGGTTACCCGGACTGCGCTGGCGAGCTGTTCCATGCCTCGCTCCATCGCGCGCTTTGCTTCTTCTCCAAATGCGAGCTGCTTTGCCATACAAAACCTCCTATGACGGGCCACCGGCACCCGTGCTTTTGGCACTCCTACTACTAAAGCGTTAGCACTCTTGAGTCTAGAGTGCTAACCGGCTTCTAGCAAGTGGCGGCCGTCCCGCAGGCCGGCGGTGGAAGCCCGGGCGGGGCTATTCCGAGATTGATTTATCCCTATTACGCACTTATTATTGGTTCCAAGATCGTTTACCACTGGAGGATGCATTGGAACGCCCGGCACAGGTCGATTCAACCGTTCCCAGGGCCAAGGCTGGATTTCACTTTCTCCTGCCCGGGGTGGCCTTTCTCCTGGGTCCCCCGGCGGCGCAGTACATTTTGCTGTTCACCGGACTGGCCATGGCGGTGAGTGTTCTGGGCGGACCCCGGTACAGCCTGTTCGGACGCCTGTTCAAGGCGATGCGGCCGGCACTGAAGATCGGGACCGGCAAGCCGGAGGCGGTGGCGCCCCACCGCTTCGCCGAGGCCATCGGAGCAGTCTGCCTGCTGGCGGCTTCCGCCTTCTACTTCGCCGGCGCTACGCTTGCCGGCCAGGTGCTGGCGCTGCTGGTCGTGGTCCTGGCGCTCCTCAACGCGGCAGCCGGGGTCTGCGTGGGATGCCAGATGTATCTGCTGATCAAACGCATCGGCGGGAAAGCAACCGCCTGATGGACCTGATGCTTCGCCTGGCGATTCTGCTGGCGGTCGGCGGCGGGGCGACCTTCGTCAGCTTCGCCCTGCGCAGGTACTTCCAAAACGCCCAGCTTCCGCAGAGGTTCGACCGCAAGGACGTGAACCTTTCTCAGCCGGGCACGATGCTGGTGGAGTTCACCAGCCCGTACTGCTACGAATGTCAGGTGGCTTACCCGCTGCTGCAAGCAGCGTCGGCGGCGCACGATGCGCCGCTGGCCGTGATCGATGCCCGGGAACGCCCGGACCTCACCTCCAAGTACGCGATCAGGACCACGCCTACCATCCTCGTGGTCGACCGGCGGGGAAAGGTGACCTCCGGCTGGCTCGACGAGAGCCCGACCGAGGCAGACCTGACCCAGGCCCTTCTGCTGGCAGGCAGCCGCTAGCTTCAGGTCCGGTCTTTCAGCCGCCGGCAACCGCCGGCAGGATCGACACCAGGGCTCCGCTCTCCAGGTTGGTGTTCAGGCCGTCCAGGAACCGGACGTCCTCCTCGCCAACATAGATGTTCACGAACCGCCGGATCTCGCCGTTCTCGTCCAGCAGGCGCTCGGTGAGGTCGGGATGCTCGGTCTTGATCTTGCCCAGCAACTCCCGCAGGTCCGACGCACCGTCCACACTCAGCTCAGCCTGCCCGCCGGTCAAGGTGCGCAGCTGGGTCGGGATCTTCACTCGTACGCTGATAGCAGCCTCATCTCCTCTTCGAACTTCTCCAGGTCACCCGAAATGTGAACGTTGGGTCCCACCCGGCCGGTGAGGGCCTCGGCAGTCTTCAGGCCCATTCCGGTGATCAGCGCGACCACCGACTCCCCCGGCTGGAACGCGCCCTGCGCGGCCATCTTCTTCAGTGCCCCGATCGTCACGCCGCCCGCGGTCTCGGCGAAGATCCCCTCGGTGGAGGCCAGCAGGCGGATCGCGCTGACGATCTCCTCGTCGGTAACGTCCTCTCCCATGCCGCCGGTCTCGCCGACCGCCTTGACCGCGTAGTAGCCGTCGGCCGGGTTCCCGATGGCCAGCGACTTGGCGATGGTGTCCGGCCGCACCGGGCGTATGACGTCGACGCCCGCCTTGATCGCGGCCACCACCGGGCTGCAACCAAGTGCCTGGGCGGCGTGGACCTTGGTCTGGGGCGGCTCGTCCAACAGGCCGACCTTGTGGAACTCCTCCAGGCCCTTGCGGAACTTGGTGAGCAAAGACCCGCTGGCAACCGGCACCACCACGTGGTCCGGCGCCTTCCAGTCCAGCTGCTCGGCCACCTCGAAGGCCAGGGTCTTGGATCCCTCGGAGTAGAAGGGCCGCAGGTTGACGTTGACGAAGCCCCACTCCCCCTTCTGAGCGATCTCGGAACACAGCTTGTTCACGTGGTCGTAGTTGCCGTCGACCGCGATCACGTTCCCGCCGTAGATCGCGGTGGTGATTACCTTGTTCTGCTCCAGGTTGGCCGGAATGAAGACGAACGAGGTCAGCCCAGCCCGGGCTGCATGGGCCGCCACGGCGTTGGCCAGGTTCCCGGTGGAGGCGCAGGCAACGGTGTCGAACCCCATCTGCCGGGCGACGGTGAGCGCGACGCTGACCACCCGATCCTTGAACGAGTGCGTCGGGTTGGCGGTGTCGTTCTTTATGTAAAGATTTTCGATTCCTAGCTCCGACCCCAGACGGTCGGCCTTCAGCAGCGGCGTCAGGCCCGCGCCGATGTCGATCCTTGGAGTCTTCGGGTCAACCGGCAGAAGGTCGACGTAACGCCAGATGGAGGCCGGACCGGCCTGGACCGACCCACGGGACATGGCTCCTGCAATCGAGCCGTAGTCGTAGACCGGCTCGAGCGGGGCGAAGCAGAAGTCGCACACGTAGATCGGAGCCGCCTCGTAGGTCCGGCCACATTCCCTGCATTCGAGCTTTTCTACTCTGGCCACTGGCACACCCTTCAAATAAAAAACGCCTACCGATGGCAGGCGATCCGGATGCTGACCTGCTCATCTTCCCCGGGTTCTATACCGGGCGGGAATTAGCACCTTTCAGTCGTTGTAAGCCGACTGACGGCTGCCGAGGCGTCACAGGGCCCGTCCCTAAGCCTCTCTTGATGAGGAAATAACCATCGCACCCGGCATGGTCCGTGTCAAACCCACCGACTCGTCTGGTAGCGGCGGCTGGAGAACCACGATCCCGCTAGAAGCTACTTGGCGGGCGCAGCCGGTTTTTTGGCCGTGGCAGCTTTGGCG
>DATLGP010000390.1:0-2736 GCA_035540395.1 Actinomycetota bacterium | reverse complement strand
GATGTGGGGGTTGGGGTTGTCGTGGAACACGATGTTGTGAAGCTGCTGCAGGGCCGGGTGGGCACGCCTCAGGGCGTTGATCCGGGTGATGAACGGGACCATGGAACCAGGGGCGTCGTAGTTGCGGTCACGGATCTCGTACTTTTCCGAGTTGAGGTACTCCTCGTCCGTTGCCCTGGCCGGCAGGTTCTCGTACAGCTCGTAGCCGCTGTAGATGCCGTAGGACGGGCTCATGGTCGCGGCAAGCACCAGCCGCAGCCGGAACACCGCCGGGCCCCCGTTCCTGAGCGGGCCGCTCAGGATGTCGGGAGTGTTGGGCCAGAAGTTTGGACGCATATAGTCCGAAGCAGGGCCCTGGGCCACCTCCAGCGCGTACTCGGCCAGCTCGTTCTTCCCCACCCGCCAGGTGAAGTAGGTGTAGCTCTGGGAAAAACCTACCTCGGCCAGACGGGCCATCATCTTCGGGTGGGTGAATGCCTCGGCCAGGAACAGCACCTCGGGATGCTTGGCCTGCACCTTACGGATCACCCATGCCCAAAAGGCCAGGGGCTTGGTGTGCGGGTTGTCCACCCGGAAGAACTTGATGCCGCGGGCGATCCAGAACTCCAGGATGTCGCGGCACGCGCTCCAAAGAGCCGCCCGGTCCTCGTCCTTGGGAGGCCAAAAGTTGATGGGGTAGATGTCCTGGTACTTCTTTGGGGGGTTCTCGGCAAACTTGATGGTCCCGTCGGGGCGGTGGTGGAACCACTCCGGGTGCTCTTTGACCCACGGGTGGTCGGGGGAACACTGAAGCGCGTAGTCCAGTGAGATCTCCATACCAAGCGCTCGGGCTTCCTCCACCAGGGCGTCGAAGTCCTCGAATGTTCCTAGGCTGGGCTCAATCGCGGTGTGGCCGCCCAGGCTCGAGCCGATGGCCCATGGGCTGCCCACGTCGTCGGGTTCGGCAATGGTGGTGTTGTTCCTGCCCTTGCGGTCGGTAACGCCGATGGGATGAATGGGGGGCAGGTAGATGATGTCGAAACCCATGTCGGACAAGGCGGCCAGGCGTTTGGTGGTCCCCTCGAAGCCGCCGTTGGACCGGGGAAAAAGCTCGTACCAGGAGCTGAACAGAGCCCTCGGCCGGTCCACCCACAGGGGCATCTCAGCCGACGAGCTCACGTCTTTGCGGATTGGATGCGTATCGAGAACCTCGAGCACTACGGCGGCCTCAACAGCTGCCAGCCGGGTCTCATCCGGCAAATATTTGTTACGCAGTATCTCGGCCGCCTGCTTCAACGAGGCGGACTTCTCCTTCTTGGCAGCGGCGCTGCCCTTGATCCTGGCCGCCACCGCCTCGAGCAGCAGAGAGCCTTCTTCCAACTCGACATCTATGTTCTGGCCGGCCGCGTGCTTGACCTGGGTATCCCGACGCCATGTCGCAAGGGTGTCGGTCCAGGCGTACACCATGTATTCGTGGGGGCCGATCTCGTCTGCGGATATCGCTCCGACCCAGCGGTGGTTCGGTAGCTGGCGCATCGGGGACGACCTCCACTGCTTGCTGCCCTTAGCTCGCCAACCGACCTCGGCAAACAGAAGGTCGTGGCCATCGCGGAAGATGTCGGCAGAAACCGTAACCACCTCGCCGGCAACGGCCTTTGCCGGGAACCCTTCGGGCGTGCGCGGGCGAAGATTTTGGATGGCAATGGGATTGATCACACTTCATTCCTACCACCGATAGCTCCCCGCAATGCCCAATCCCGCGTTTTAGTCGGGGATCCGAGCAGATTTGGCCCACCGCCGGACAAAGCAAAGAGGCCCCCTTGAGGGAGCCTCTGCCGAAACTTCTCTTCGTTAAAGTGCCGGCTAGGTGTCCGCCGGGTAGCTGTTGGCAATCTCTTCGCCGGAGGGGTCCGGTACGGTCAGGTTGTTTGCCTCGGCAGCGGTGCCCTCGGCCCCGGGACGGTCCTCGCCCGCCGCCGGCGGACGGCTGGAACTGTCAAGCTGTGAAGCGTCAATCGGGTCGTCAACGTTCTCCATCTGGTCGGGCATATCTCAACCTCCTCCTCGAGTCGGCGCTATTCGTTTTACAAACCTACCCAGGCAAATTCGGTCGAAACCTGCGAGTGCGAGCCACATACCGCACCGGTTTTCCGGTGCGGTATGTGGTGGGGACCGCTTCCTTGAGGAGTGTTGGACCGCCTTAGAACTTCTCAGGAAACCTGGCCACGGTTGCCTCGGCCAGCACCTTCGCGGTGTTGCTCATGTGGTGAGCGGCCTCGCGCAGTCCGGTGGCTGCCCCGGCTGCGTCGTTGGCCTTTTGAGCGTCGATTACCGCGATCAAAGAGGTGGCGTGGCCGGTGATCTCCTGCTCGACCGCCGCGGCCGGCAGGTTCTCGTTGACCTGGTTCATGGTCTCGCCGAAGCTCTTCGCGTAGCCGGTCAGGTCGGTGACTGCCTGCTCGGCTGCTCGACGGTCGTCCTTGGCAACCGCCTGGGTGTAGCGGACGAACCCGTCGATGTGGTCCCGGCTTCTCCACAGACCGTTGAAGGCGTCGCCCACCTCGTCGCCGTAGACGGACCGGATGGCGCCCACGATATCGGCGCTGTTGCTGGCGGTCTCACCGTTCAGGGCTGCGGCGGCCGCCTCGAACTGGGGGGTGCGGCCTGCCAGGGCGGCGCCGGTTGCGCTGCCCGCCAGCAGCACGTGCTCCTGCAGCAGTGAGGTCATGCCTGCCCGCAAATCGGATGCCTTGGAGC
>DATLGP010000389.1:0-1804 GCA_035540395.1 Actinomycetota bacterium | reverse complement strand
GCCATATCGTTGGGGGTGATCGCCAGCGTGTTGACGGTTACGATCGTGGCGTCACTGAGGGCCGACCGCAACGACATCGGGCCGGGCGACGAGCCGGCACCCCACCCGGAGCTTCCCGAAGACGAGGCCACGCTGGCCGATCCGGACGAGACGCCGGCCCGATAGGGCCATCAGCGCCGCCGGGGGTTCCCGGGCGACCGGTAATGCTTGTAGTGACCGTGACCAGGCACGACAGGAGGGACCCATGGCAAGGCGGCACGACGCGGTGATTCTGTTTCCGCTGGTGGAGGGGAGGGTCCCGGAGGTCATGCCGGCCGGGGCAGGGCGTCCCGGCGGCTGACGGCAATTGCGGAGGCTAGTCGTCCTCGGCACGGCCGGTCAGGTGCCCACCCGGCAGAGGA
Organism: Actinomycetota bacterium; assembly: GCA_035540395.1. Classification (GTDB taxonomy): domain Bacteria; phylum Actinomycetota; class CADDZG01; order JAHWKV01; family JAHWKV01; genus JAJCYE01. Next base: position 1,403 of record DATLGP010000389.1, on the reverse strand, counting down.
ACCTGAACGGCTATCTGTTGCAGTGGGACAACGAGGCCCTGCTGTTCGACCCGGGCGAGGGAACCCAGCGCCAGATGCTCATGGCGCGGGTAAAGTCGACGTCTATCACCCGAATCCTTATCACCCACTTTCACGGGGATCACTGCCTGGGATTGCCTGGTGTGGTTCAACGGCTGGCACTGGACGGGGTGACCCGCCCGGTCCGCCTTTACTACCCGGCCGGGGGCCGGGAGTATCTTGACCGCCTTCTGCGCTCGTCGGTTTCCCACGGGCGTGTCCCATTGGATCTGCGGCCGGTGCAGGATTCGGGTGTGGTTGACGACGGACCCGGGTTTTCGATCACTGCCGCCCGGCTGGAGCACGGGGCGGAGGTCTTCGGCTGGCGGCTGGAAGAACCGGCCGGCCGTCGCATTGTGCCCGAAAGGTGCGAGGAGCTGGGGGTGAGCGGTACGCAGATCGGGGTGCTTCAGCGGGACCGGTTTCTCGAGAAGGCGGGTCGCCGAATCACTCTTGAAGAGGTGAGCGAACCTCGCCCGGGGCAGTCGTTCGCCTTCGTCATGGATACCCGGATCTGCGACCGTGCGGTAGCGCTGGCGAGCAATGCCGACATGTTGGTTTGTGAATCCACCTACCTGTCCACCGAAGCGGCTCTGGCTCAAAAGTACGGGCACCTGACGGCGGCCCATGCGGCTCTGATCGCCCGGGAAGCGGGCGCACGGCTTCTGGTACTGACCCATTTCTCGCAGCGGTACGACGACGTGGCGTTGTTGCTGGCCGAGGCGCAGGAGGTATTCCCGAACACCGTGGCCGCCCGGGACCTGGACACCATCCCTGTTCCTGCCCGGGGGTGACCCGCTAAACCGACTCGCTCACTGAGCTCATGTGAAAGTCCCGGACCCGCAGCGGAGGCATCTTGGCGAAGGTGAAGTAGTCCCCGAGCTCGCGGGCTAGCGTGGACTCGGACCTTCCTATCTCCAGTGTCTGCGCCAGCATGTCGAGCGGGCTCATGTTGAACCGGAAGTTGTTGACCGCCCCCACCACCTTGCCGCCCTCAACCAGAAAGACGCCATCCCGGGTGAGCCCGGTGAGAAGCAGGGTCTGGGGGTCGACCTCCCGTATGTACCACAGGCAGGTCACCAGCAGCGCTCGCTTGGTCGAGGAGATCATCTCCTCCAGAGACGGACCCTCGGCCGGGAAGATCAGGTTGTCGATGAACGGCTTGGGCTCGGCGCCGGAGACCTTGGCCCAGTGCCGGGTGGTGATGAGGCCGGTCAGCACACCGGCGTCGATCCAGTTCGTGCGTCCGCTGGCCAGGCCGTTGTCGAAAACAGACGAGTAGCTGCTGGAGGAAGTGGCAACGCTGAACGGCGCCACCTCGAAGCCGGGCTCCCGGGGATCGGAGT
>DATLGP010000388.1:0-3394 GCA_035540395.1 Actinomycetota bacterium | reverse complement strand
TCTCCTCCTGGGAAAGACCGGTGGTGAGAAAGTCGGAGAGCCATCCCTCCCGGTTGATGACCCCGAGTGCGGCGTACTGGGCCCCGGTCAACTCGGCAGCCAGCTCCACGATGCGCTGGAGCACCGCCTGGGTCGAGTGCTCGGCGGTTAACTGGAGAGCAGCTTGAAGAAGGCGCTCGTGACGAGTGCCGCGACCAAGTTGTGCCATCTCTACCTATCTTAGACCCGGGACACGGGGACGACAGGGGGTCACGGTCCGAAAGTCCCTGTGCGGCAGCCCTGATAGCCCTGCCGGGGACGTTCCGGTCGTACCGGCGTTCTGGGTGTACCGCTAAGACACATAACATCTCATCCGCCCTGCTCGAGATTGGCCAGGCAGCTAGCCCTACGTTGACCGGGCTTGCCGACCCGACCCAGCGCGCACGATCACCAGCCGGGCCAGCTTGTCGAGGAACTCCGCCACAGCTAGCTCGACCGACATCTGGAGCCCCCGGTTGTACATCAACCCTCTCGCCAGCATTCCGGTTAGGGAGCTGCTCATCGAGAGATGGCACAAGACCGGACGCAAACGGCTCAATGTAACCTCTCCCACCATCGAGATCAGTGAGGAGTCCTCGGTAGAGCACTGGATCGGGATGGCCACCCGCCCGTACTCCTCGGTGGGTGTTCCGACAGTGACCGTAGTTGAATTGCGCCGACCACCGATCTCGCCCGCTTGATCCGCGAACTGTTCCGGGACGCCGCGTGAAAGGATCTGCCGTACCTGCTCATTGTCGATGGCGTGTAAAAAGGCTGGTACCGCAGCTTCGTAGGACAGTCTCAACGGCTCGTAACAGTAGATAAGCATGGAGCCAGTCTGCCGTCGCCCCGCTACGAAAGTAAGTGACTAAAGACCCTGATACATCGGGCCTCATGGCGACTTGGTTTCCCTTTTCCTTCCTGAACCGGCTTTCCTGGGTCCCGGCCATCAGGCCGGCGTCGGATCTGCCATAGAGGCGGCGGCAGTCTCTTGGCCAAGGTCCTGCGCTTTGACCGCCGGCCCCTACCCAGCAGGACCTTCGGCCCTAATCGGGCGCCGGATCGGCTGGCAGAGTTGTCTCCAGACAACCGAAAGGAGTGGCAAATGACTCTTCGCACCGGCAACGTTTCCACGACTCCGGTCCCGGAGACCGCCGCCGGCTCCGACCTGTGGCGCAGGTGGTCCGCGGCGTGGCTGGGAGCGGTAGCCCTGGCACTGGTGAACGCCGCGGTTCGAGAGGTCGCCTACGTGGACACCGTGGGCGAACAGGCCGCCCACCAGATTGCCACCATTGCCCTGATCCTCTTGCTCGGGGCCTACGTGGCCCTTCTTGAGCGGCTCTGGCCCATCCCATCGCTCCGTCAGGCTCTGGCCATCGGGTTCACGTGGGCCGCAGCGACAGTTGCGTTCGAATTCGGATTCGGCGTCGCTACCGGCGTCGACCTTTCCGAGATCGTCGCCAACTACAACCTTGCAGACGGCAAGCTGTGGGTTCTGGTTCCGGTCGCAATCGCCTTTATGCCGGCTGCAGTCGCCGGGCCCGAGGCGCGCGGACCGCGCGTTGAGCACCATCCTCCGGGAGGATAACCAGGGATCTCAAAGGGAGTGGAGCCCTCTCAGAGATGAAGAGGAGAGGCAGGAACGCCTGAAGTCAATCATCAACCAGGTTTTTCACGAACTCTTGAAGATCCTCACTAAGTCGGCGTGCGAGGTTGAGCGAACAGGCCGCCTGGAGAACCCCGCCGAGCAGATCCTCGAAGAAGTCGGGGAGTGGCTTCCCGACCTTGTAGTGGTGGGAAGAGCAGGCCTTGGCGGAATGTCACCGCGCCCGCTAGGAGGCGTCTACGCCCACCTGCTCAAACACTCCCCGTTCCAGTCTTGGTGATCCCCTAGCGGTGCCAAGCCCTGACAAGGATCTGGATCGTTTCTTCGGAGCTCACCAGGAGTCTCGTCGCATATTCGATGCCCTGGCAACAAACGTCCAGGAGTTCGGGCCCCTCGACATCCGCACCTCCAAGAGCCAGGTTGCCTTCTGGAGGGAACATCCTTTCGCCTGGGCCTGGCTGCCGGAGCAGTATCTGAAGCGCGAGGCCGCAACTCTGGTTTTGACGGTGGGGCTCCGCCGCCGGGACACCTCGCCCCGGTGGAAACAGGTCGTCGAGCCGGCGGCCGGACGTTTTACCCACCACCTGGAGCTGGGCTCGGTTTCTGACATCGACTCCGAGGTCCGCGGCTGGCTCAGGGAGGCTTGGGAGGTGGCGGGGCCCAAAGGCGGGAAGACTTGACCGGCCGAAAGACCCGCGGCGCCCGGGCCCTTTGGCCCTGAGCGCATCCCTCTTTCCCTGGAAGACTTGCCGGAGAGAAAGGAGGTGGAGGTGACGTTTCCACCCGCCCATGTCCCGCCGCAGATGGTGCACCGCCCGCACGTGCCGGCCGTCGTTAAGGGAGAACGGGCTCACGTCGAGGGCTCGGACGCCGCCAAGCGGGAAGATCCTCGGTCTCTTCCTGAAGCGGTGCTGATTTGCCGGGGTGCCGTTGTTCGGGCTGGTCGCCGAAAGCGGGCCGTTAGCGTTCTTCAGCGCTCTGCCGGTCTACCTGCCGTATCCGCTCTACGTGACCTGGCTGGGCTGCACGTCTTCATTCCTTTCCGGCGGGCCCGGCCGGTAGCGGGAGTCTGATGCCCGAGATCACGATTTCCACACCCCTGGGTGAGATGCCGGCGTACGTCGCGGAGCCGGCCGGCCCGGGTCCGTGGCCGGCGGTTGTGGTGATCCACGACTTCACCGGGATGAGCCACGACCTACGCAACCAGGCCGACTGGCTGGCCGGCGAGGGGTTCCTGGCCGCGGCTCCGGACCTGTTCTACTGGGGTACCCGTCTGCGCTGCCTGAGGACCATTATGCGTGACCTCGGCGAACGTAAGGGGCGCACGTTTGACGACGTGGAGAGCGTCCGAGCCTGGCTGACCGCACGCGATGATTGCACCGGGAAAATCGGCGTGATCGGTTTTTGCATGGGTGGTGGTTACGCTCTGGCCCTGGCTCCCGGTTACCGATACTCCGCGTCAAGCGTGAACTACGGTGGTTGTCCCGAGGATCCCTTGAACGCCCTGGCCGGTACCTGCCCCATTGTTGGGAGCTACGGAGGTAAGGACCGCTCGCCACTCGGATACAAGGCCGCCGAGCGGCTCGAGTCGGCCCTCACTGCGCTCGGGGTCGACCACGACGTGAAGATCTATCCCGAGGCCGGCCACGGCTTCATGAACGATCACGACCCGTCCGACCTCACACCTCTACTCGTGTTTCTGGGCAAGGTCTCCGGAACCCGCTTCGATGAGCCCGCGACCCAGGATGCCCGGCTTCGCATAACCACCTT
>DATLGP010000387.1:0-6422 GCA_035540395.1 Actinomycetota bacterium | reverse complement strand
CGCACTGGGTGTCCCTGAACGGGATGCCGGACAGCCGGCGAAGGTAAAGGTTGAACACCCTCCCCGCGAGCTCCCGGTACCAGGCGGGCCGCACCTCGATGACCGAACCGGGCAGTGCCCGGGAGGCCATGACCATGTCCGGTCCTTTGCGAATCGCGTGGTAGAGCTGCTCGACGGCGTCGATCCCCGGGCTGAGGTCGGCGTCGAACGACCCCACTATCGGCGAGCCAGCGCGGCGCATGCCCTCCCGGACTGCCGCGCCTTTGCCCCGGTGTACGCCACCGACCAGCTCCACCGTCATCCTGGGCAGCTCACGTTCGGCCCAGCCGGAGACGACCTGCGCGGTGCCGTCGGTGCTTCCGTCGTCCGACACGACGACCTGGAGGCAGATGCCCGATTTCCTGGTGAACTTCTCCAGCTCCTCCAGGGTCCGCGGGAGGCGGGCCTGCTCGTTGAAAGTGGGGATAACCAGGGTCAGATCGGTCAGCACGGTCTCATTGTCCAATAAAGGTCCAAACAGCGTCGGTAGATGCGATCCTAAGGCGAATTCGACGGGCGACGCTTGCAGCCCCGGTTTTTGCGGCTACCGGCGCCCCGGGTACGAGCGGTTCGATCGGGTCTCCCGTGCGCCAGCGGTCTTCGGGTCGTGCGCGCCGACGCATTTTCGCGGTTTCTTTACATCCGGCGCTTCGGGTCACGCGCCGCATACGGAATACTTGGACCACATGGGTCGCCGAAGGTACCCGCCGTCGCCCGGGGGTATGCAACCAATCCTCAAATCCGGCCGAAGCAGTCGGCATGGGCGCGCGCCCAGGGGATTGACCCGGGCCCTGATCGCCGCCGGGGTGGTGGTGGCCGTGCTGGCGGTGATCGCCGGGGGAATCCTCCTGTACGCCCAGATCACGGTGAAGGGCAACCAGCAGGAGGTCGAGGTTGCCGGCAAGCCGGCGAACGAGCCGATGAACGTGCTGGTGCTGGGCTCGGACTCCCGGGAGGGGCTGACCCCCGAGCAGCAGGAGAGCTTCGGCGACACCGACGCGGTTCCGGGCCGCAGGGCAGACACGATCATGCTCCTGCACCTGGACGAGGACCGCGAGAAGGCGGTGCTGGTCCACTTTCCCCGCGACCTTCGGGTCGCGGACCCGGAAGGCAACATGGTGAGGATCAACAGTATCTATTCGCTGGGGCCCGACGTGATGGTCAAAACGGTCTCGGACTTCACCGGCATGCCAATCCACCACTACCTGGAGGTGGACTTCAACGGGTTCAATCGGATCGCGGATGCAGTGGGTGGCATCCAGGTCTACTTCCGGGAGCCGGTGAGGGACCAGGACTCCGGGCTTCACCAGCCGCAGGGCTGCGTGACGATCGAGGGCGATCAGGCGCTGGCGTTCGTGCGAGCGCGCAAGATCGACGACGACTTCGGGCGAATCGAACGCCAGCAACTGTTTCTCAAGTTGATGGTGGAAAAGATCTCGACCGCGGGGGTGGTACTCCGGCCGGACCGGGTGATCTCCCTGGTGAACGTCTTCTCGCAGGCCGTCACCTACGACGCCGAGCTGTCGCTCGGCGACATCCGGACTATCGGGCTCAGACTGCGCACCTTCAACTCGGGCAACCTCGACATGCGGGTGGTTCCATCGGCCGGGGCCCGCATAGAAGGAGTCTCGTACGTGGTGGCCAACGAGCCGCAAACCAGGGCGCTGTTCTCGGCTCTCCAGCTGCGGCAGCCGCTTCCCGACTACGGCCGAACCGGGGTCAGCGCAATCGATCCGGAGGATGTGAGGGTAAGCCTGCTGAACGGAACCGCCGTGGACAAGCTGGCGTTCAACGAGGGGGAGCTGCTGAAGACCCGGGGCTTTCAGGTGGTCGAGACCGGCAACACCATTCCCCACCTGGTTACCACGGTGTACTACGCCGAGGGGTTCCAGGACCAGGGCAGAATGATGGCGAACAACTACGGTGCCGAGCTTAAGGAGCTTCCGGAGACGATTGAGGCCACGGGACATGTGGCGGTCGTCCTGGGCCAGAACTTTGCCGACGCCCAGCCGGCACCCGGCGCAACGCCGGTGCCCGGGGCGAGCCCTGCGGATCCCCCGAGCCCGCAGGCGCCCGGGCCCGCAGCCACCCCCAGGCCGCTGGTTTCCGCCTGCGATGACTGATCGCCGACCGCTGCCCGTCGAATAGAGTAGCCACATGAGTTCACACCTTCTGATCACCGGCGGCGCCGGATTCCTGGGCAGCCACTTCATCCGGCACGTCCTCGGACAGGGCGCCGGCTCGGTCACCAACGTCGACTGCCTCACTTACGCGGGAGACCCCCGGCGCCTGAGCGACGTCGCCGACGGCGGCAAATACGAGCTGGTCCAGCTCGATATCGCCGACGCGGATCCGATCCGCCGCCTCGTGAACGAGCGCCGCCCGGATGCGATCGTGCACTATGCGGCCGAGTCCCACGTCACCCGCAGCGAGAGCGATCCGGACCGCTTCTATCGCACGAACCTCGAAGGGACCCGGGTCCTGTTGGATGCCGCGGTGGCAGCCGGAGTCCGCCGGTTCGTTCACGTCTCCACCGACGAGGTCTACGGCTCCATCCTGGAAGGCTCGTTCACCGAGTCCGACAAGCCCGAGGGCACCGGGAGCGCCGCCAGCCCCTACTCCAAGTCGAAGGCGCTGGCGGACGACCTGGCCCGCTCCTATTCCGACCGGCTCGAGGTGATCGTGGTCCGCCCGACCAACGCCTTCGGGCCCTGGCAGTACCCAGAGAAGGTCTTCCCGCGCTGGGTCACCCGGGGCCTTAGGAGCCAGCCGATGCTGGTCTGGGGCGACGGGCTGTATATCCGGCAGTGGCTGTACGCCGAGGACTTCGCCCGGGCGGTGGCTTTGGTGCTGGACCGGGGAGTCAACGGAGAGGCCTACAACATAGGCCCGGTCCACGAGCCGGAGATCACCAACCTGGCGCTGGCCAACTGGCTCGCCGAGCACCTGGGTCTGGATTCCTCCGGCATCCAGATGACCGGCTACGACCGGCCGGACCACGACCGAAGGTATGCGGTGGACTCCACGAAGATCCGGGCGCTCGGATGGCGCTCGGGCGACGTGTGGGCCCAGTTCGCCGAGAGTGTCAACTGGTACCGGGACAACCGGGCCTGGTGGGAATCGCTGATTGCGGAGGCTGAGTCGATATACGCCGACTCCGCCCCCGCGGGGAAGGGAGCCGGCGTTTGAGATCCGAAGAGATAGAGGGCATTCCGGGCGCGTACCTGTTCTACCCGCAGGTGCACGGGGATTCCCGGGGCTCGTTCATGGAGATCTTTCGTGAGGACCTGCTGGGCGTGAGTTTCGTGCAGGCGAACCACTCCAAGTCCTCCAAGGGAGTGCTGCGGGGCTTGCATTGGCACAAGCACCAGTCCGACGCCTGGTACGTGATGAACGGCCACGCTCAGGCAATGCTCGCGGATCTGCGCACCCCCACCGACTCCCCGGCGGTGGCCTCGGTTGATCTGATCGGCGGCGAGCCGAAGGTTTTGTACATTCCCCCGGGCGTCGCCCACGGCTTTTTGGCGGTGACCGACGTCGACCTCATCTACTGGGTGACCGGGTACTACGACTCAACCGACGAGTTCGGCGTGGCGTGGGACGACCCCACGCTGAACGCCCCCTGGGTTAACACCGATCCGGTCCTGTCGGGACGCGACCAGTCCAACCCGAAGCTCGAGTGGGATGCCATCAGCCTCGCCTAGGCATTCCACGTGAGGGCTTTGGTAACCGGCGGGGGAGGGCAGCTCGGCCGGGCCTTCGCCCGTCTCCTTCCCGGCGCGGCGGTGCTCGACCGCTCAGGCCTGGACATCACCGACGCGGCGGCGGTTGACCGGGTCCTGGACGACGTCCGGCCCGATGTGGTCTACAACACGGCCGCCTACACTGCCGTCGACCGGGCCGAGTCGGAGCCGGAGCAGGCCCGCCGGGTTAACGTAGAGGCGGTGGCCGGCCTGGCCGGGGCGGCCCGGCGAATCGACGCGCTGCTGGTGCAGTTCTCCTCCGACTACGTATTCGGCGGGGACCGGGGCCCTTACAAGGAGTCCGACCCTACGGGACCCCTGTCGATCTACGGACGGACCAAACTCGACGGTGAGGAGGCTGCCCGCCGGGCGGGGGACCGTCACCTGGTGGTCCGCACCTCGTGGGTGTTCGGTCACGGTCACAACTTCATTCGCTCGATCCTGGGGGCTGCCGCCAGGTACGACGAGCTGACCGTGGTCGACGACCAGCGGGGCCGGCCCACCTACGCTCCGGATCTGGCCGCCGCCACCCTCGCCCTAGTGGAGGGGGGATGCACCGGAACCTTCAACCTGTCCGGGGGCGGCGCGCCGGCAACCTGGGCCGACGTGGCCGAAGCAGCCATCGAGGCCGCCGGTCTGGCCGCCAGGGTGCGTCGGGTCACCACGACGCAGTACTATGCAGGCAAGCAAGGGCCTATCGCGCCCCGCCCGGCCAACAGCGAGCTGGACTGCTCCAAGGCATCGGCGGTGGGAGTGTCGCTGCGGCCATGGCCCCAGGCTGTCGCCGAATACGTGAAGGAGTTGGAGCTGTCTTGAAGGGCGTGGTCCTGGCGGGAGGCTATGGCACCCGGTTCCACCCGGTGACCCGGGTGGTCAACAAGCACATGCTCGATGTCTTCGACGAGCCGATGGTGTACTACCCCATTCGCTCGCTGGCCGATGCCGGAATCACCGACATAGTCCTGGTCACCATCTCGGAGTCGCTGGAGCAGTTCCGAAACCTGCTGGGCGACGGGTCCGAACTGGGAGTGCACCTGGAATACGCAAACCAGGAGGGTGCCGGGGGAATAGCCGAGGCTCTCCTGCAGGCCGCCCCGATGGCGTCGGGCGAGGACGTGATGGTGGTGCTGGGCGACAACATCTTTCAGGACAACCTGAGCGGTTACGTCGACAGCTTTCGGGAGCAGGGCAAAGGGGCGAAGATCCTGCTCAAGCAGGTCTCACTGGACGACGCCCTTCGGTTCGGTGTGGCGGAGGTCCGGGACGGCAGAATCATCGGCATCGAGGAGAAGCCGTCGAACCCCAAGAGCGGGCTCATCGTCACCGGCTGCTACATGTACGACGACCGGGTGTTCGACCTGATCGCTACGCTGAAGCCTTCGGCTCGCGGTGAGTTGGAGGTTACCGACCTCAACAACCTCTACGTCGAGGAGGGCACGATGAGCTACGACGTGCTGCGGGGCTGGTGGACCGACGCCGGGACCCCTGCGAGCAAGCTGAAGGCATCGATTCTCGTGGCCCTGGAGAAGGGCGTCACCTTCCACCGTTAGCCCCCGAACCTACTAGGATCAATCGCATGACGCTGAGAACAGTTGCGCTCACCTTGATGTCCGTCTTTTTGGCAACCGCGGGGCAGTTGATGCTCAAAACGGGGATGGCCCGGGTGGGCTATATCGGCAGCGCCCGGCTGGGCCGGCCCCTCCAGGTGATAAGCGAAGTGGCCCGCACGTGGCAGGTGATCCTGGGACTGGTGCTGTTCGCGCTCTCTGCGGTGACCTGGCTGGTGGTGATATCACGGGTGCCGCTCAGTTTCGCCTACCCGTTTGCCGGCATCACCTACGTGCTGCTGGCATTGTTCAGCAAGTTCGTGCTGAGGGAGCACGTTCCCCATCTTCGGTGGCTGGGGGTGGCGCTTATCGTCGCCGGCATTGTCGTGGTCGGCAGGACCTCTTCTCCCGAGCCTCCCCTCGACGAGGCGATGAAGACGGTAAAACAGGCCGTCATGCCTCCCTCCTCGAGCTGACCCAGGAACTGGCTCCCGGCCCCCGGTACCGGACGGGCAGTTAGATGCGCATTCTGGTGACCGGCGCCGGCGGATTCGTCGGCCGCCATCTGGTTTCCCATCTGCTCGAGTGCGGACATGAGGTGACTGCCACCTCCCTCGATGTGCCCGAGCAGGCGAGCTCGGGGCCGGTCAGGTGGGGCGCCATGGATCTGACCGACGCCGCTGCGGTGATGCAGTTTTGTGCCGAATGCCGGCCCGAGGGGGTAATCCACTGCGCCGCCCAGGCCTCGGTGGGCGGATCCTGGGACGACCCGGTGGCCACTTATCGCAGCAACATCGAGGGCACCTGCAACCTGCTGGAAGCGGTTAAGCAAGTGAGGCCCAGGACCCTGCTGGTCGGGTCGGCTCAGCAATATGCACGCCGGGAGGACGGCCGGATGCTGACCGAGTCCAGCCCCCAGACGGCCGGTTCCCCCTACGCGCTGACAAAGATCGCCCAGGAGCAGATGGGTCTGATGTACCTGGCGCATTACGGCGTCCCGGTCCTGTTCACCCGGTCCTTCAACCACACCGGCCCTGGCCAGAGCCCCGAGTACGCGGTGGGGTCGTTTTGTTCTCAGCTCGCGCGGCTGGAG
>DATLGP010000386.1:0-5927 GCA_035540395.1 Actinomycetota bacterium | reverse complement strand
ACTCAAAGCTCGGAACCCCTTACCAGTGGGGTGGGAGCGGTCCGGGGTCGTTCGACTGCTCCGGGTTCACCGCCTACGCCTGGCGAGCGGCGGGGGTGTCGCTGCCTCACTCCTCGCGAGCCCAGTACGCAGCCACGAAGCGGGTGGCCAGGGGAGACCTGCAGCCGGGCGACCTGGTGTTTTTCGGTAGCCCGATTCACCACGTCGGCATGTACGTGGGCAACGGAAACATGCTCGATGCCTCCACCTACGGCCGTCCGGTGGCTGTCAGGTCGATCGACCGGCGCGGCTACGTGGGCGCCGGCAGGCCGGGAGCTTGAGAGCGAGCCGCCGCCCGCATGCGGACAATGCATGAAGGTGGCAATCATCGGGGCCGGGGCCATGGCCGGAGCCCTCGCTATCCACCTCCACCGTTCCGGCAATGCGGTGGCGATCTGCGCCACCAAGTTCGATGCGCAGATCCTGGAGGCGATCCGGCGGGACCGGAAGCACCCCACGCTGGGCCACTGGATCCCCGAAGGAGTCGATGTTCACGACGACCGTCACTGGAGCCGGGGCTTCCGGCGCGCCGACATCGCCGTCCTGGCGGTCCCGTCGGTTGGGGTCCTCAGCTCGGTCACCATGGCCCTCGAGCACCTGGGGCGTCACACCGTTTGGGCGGTCGCCACCAAGGGCTGGGTGGCCGGCAGCGGCCGGCCGATGTCCGAGTTCATCGAGGAGGTATCGCCCGGCCATCCGGTGGTGATGGTGGTGGGCCCATCACTGGCGTCGGAGATCGCCGGCGGGACGCCGACCGCACTGGTGTGTGCCAGCAAGGACCCGGTGGCCGCTGCGATGGTTGCCGCAGCGATCACGTCCGGGTCGCTTCGCGGGTTCGTCACCGACGACATCGCCGGCGTGGAGGTGGCCGCAGCCGTGAAGAACGTCCTGGCGATAGCCATCGGGATGTGCGACGGGCTGGAGGAGGTCAAGGGCCGCTCGATGACCAATACCAAGGGGGCACTGTTTTCCCGAGGCCTTTTGGAGATGGGCCGCCTCGCTGAGTCAATGGGGGGCAGGCAGGAAACCGTCCTCGGCTTCACCGGGGCCGGGGACCTCTACCTCACGGTGGCCGGAGGGCGCAACGGGCGGTTCGGCCGGCTGGTGGGGACCGGTCTCGACCCGATCAAGGCGTTCGAGCAGATGGGCACGACGGTGGAGGGTTTCGACAACACCCGGGAGGCCGTCCTCCTGGCGAAGCGCCACGGAATCCGGCTGCCGGTGGTGGAGATGACGCACTCGGTCCTGTTCGGCGGAGCCGACCCTGAGCAGGCCATACTGGAACTTGTGCTCAGTGCCCTTGAACCGGAGTCCTGACGGTGACATTCATCAAGATCTGCGGTATAACGCGGCTGGGCGACGCCCGCGCTGCGGTGAGCGCCGGGGCCAACGCCGTGGGATTCGTCTTCGCCCGCAGCCTGCGCCGGGTTTCGGCCGCCGAGGCCTCTGCCATCACCCGCCACATCCATCCCGCGGTCAACCGCATCGGGGTGTTCGTCAACGCGACGCAGGACAGGGTCGTCGAGGTCGCCGACAGGGTCGGACTGGACGGGGTGCAGCTTCAAGGCGCCGAATCGTCCGAGTTCATCGACGGCTTGAGGAAGCTGCGTCCCTCGCTGATGGTCTTCAAGGCGATAAGGCCGTCTTCGGCGGAGGACGTGGCGGGGGCCATGTCGTACCCGGTCGATGCAGTCTTGTTGGACCCGCGGGATCCGGAGAACCCGTTCGAGGCGGCCCCCCCGATCCCGGCGAGCTGGCTCCAGGGAGTCTCTGCCGGCCGGTTCGTCGTAGCCGGAGGCCTCAGCCCGAATAATGTCGGGGGTCTGGTCTCGACCCTGAATCCGTGGGGAGTGGATGTCTCCGGCGGAGTGGAGTCGGGTCCCGGCAAGAAAGACGGGTCAAAGATCCGTGCCTTCGTCCGCGCGGTCAGGGAGGCGGAGGCCGCCACGAGGTGAGGCCGACCCGGGCGGTGCAAAAGCTGGGCCGCCTGACGGTGAATCCGATAGTCCTGTGGCTCGTCCGCTCGGGCCGCTCCCTTCCGGGGGTCGGCAGGAAATCGGTTCTTGCCCTGGAGACGGTGGGCCGCAGATCCGGACTTCCGCGGGTCACGCCGATGGGCTACCTGCAGATCGACGACGACACCCTATGGGTGGTGTCCGAGAGCGGGCAGCGCTCCGACTGGTACCGCAACGCCCGCCGGGCCGGCACGGTCCGGGTGCAGGCCGGCGATCGGTCGGGCCCCGCGCGGGTTCGGCTGCTCCCCGGCGAGGATCCCAAGGCGGTGCTCAAGCGGATGAGCCGATTCGTAGCTGTGGCGAACCGGGCGCTGTGGGACCGGCCGGCGGTAGTAGAGATCCGTTTCGTGGATCCTTGAGCACGCTGGACCGCGCCGGGCTGAGGAGCCTGCTGGAGTCCCTGTCGGCCACTCTGGAGAGTGAAGGGCTGAAGTCGGTGGTGGCTCTGCCGGCCAGGCCGGGTACCGTCCTGCAGCCCGACCCGCCGCTGCCACCGGCACTCGCCGGCCGGCTGAAGGCGCGGGGGATCGAAGGCCTGTGGACCCATCAGGCGGAGGCGCTGGCGGCGGCGAGGAGTTCAAGCAACCTTGCGGTGTCCACCGGAACCGCCAGCGGGAAAAGCCTGTGCTTCAACCTGCCGGCTATCGAGGCCATACTCACCGATCGCCGGTCCCGCTCGCTGTACCTGTACCCGACCAAGGCGCTTGCCCAGGACCAGCTGCGGGCTCTGCGGGCGTTTGGGCTTACCGAGGTGTTGCCTGCCACCTACGACGGCGACACCCCGCCGGACGAACGGCCCTCGGTCAGACGCTTCGCCAACGTCGTCCTGACCAACCCGGACATGCTGCATTTCGGGATCCTGCCCTCCCATCCCAAGTGGGCCGACTTCTTCGCCCACCTCAAGTTCGTGGTGATCGACGAAGGACACGTGTGCAAGGGAGTGTTCGGCTCCCACGTCGGCTGTATCCTGCGCCGCCTGCGACGGGTTGCCGCCTTCTACGGCTCCCGGCCGGTATTCGTGCTGACCTCGGCCACGATCCCCAACCCGGCAGGGCTGGCCGAACGGCTGACCGGCCTGCCGTTCACCGAGGTGACCAACGACGGCGCCCCCCGGGGCGAGCGGCTGTTCGCCTTCTGGAACCCGCCCTTCGTGGACGAGCCGACGGCAACCAGGTCCTCGGCCAACTGGGAGAGCGCCCGGCTGATGGCGGCGTTCGCCAACCGCGAGATCAAGACCATCGCATTTGCGAAGTCCCGCCGGGCAGCCGAGCTGGTGGCAAAGTACGCCAAGACCATGGTGGTGGACTCCGGGGACCGGATCACTGCCTACCGGGCCGGGTACCTCGCCTCCGAACGCAGGGCGATCGAACAAAGGCTCTTTTCCGGTGAGCTGGTCGGCGTGGCCGCCACCTCGGCACTGGAGCTGGGAATTGACGTGGGGGGCCTCGATGCCGTTGTCATGAACGGCTTTCCGGGAACCGTCGCCCAGGTCTGGCAGCAGGCGGGCCGGGCGGGGCGCTCGACCACCGCGTCGGTGGCTGTGCTGGTGGGACGCGACGATCCCCTGGACCAGTACTACATTGCCCACCCCGACCTGCTGCTGGCAAAGCCTTTCGAGGTGGCGCTGGTGGATACCAACAACCCCAACATCCTGCAGCCCCACCTGGCCTGTGCCGCCTACGAGAAACCGATCCCTCCGGAGGAGGTTTCCGAGTTTTTCGGAGAGGACGCCCTGCGGCAGGCCGAGGAGATGGCGGAGCAGGGCCGGCTGGCCCTGCGCAAGGCGAAGGGGGTCCAGCGCTACCACTTCCGGGGGGACAGCCCGCCCGGCGACCTGGACCTTCGGTCCATGGGTGCCACCTACTCGATAGTGGACCAACAAACGGGAGCTCTGCTGGGCACGGTCGACGGAGGCAAGGCGTTCTCTCAGATTCACCCGGGCGCCATCTATCTACACCAGGGCGACAACTGGGAGGTGGCCGAGCTGGACATCCCCAACCAGGTCGCTCTGGTGGAGCCGGCGAAGGGCCGGTACTTCACCCAGTCCCGTGAGACGTCCGATATCCGGGTCCTCCAAGCCCTGGAGCACCGCAGGGTGGGCCGGGCTGAGTTCTACCTCGGTCGGGTGGAGGTGACCAACCGGGTGGTGGCCTTCGCCCGCCGGGACATCGCCTCGGGGGAGACCCTGGCGGTGGTGGACCTGGACCTGCCCGAGGTCATCCTGCCGACAGTGGCCGTGTGGTACACGGTCGACCAACCGGTGATCCGGCGGGCAAGAATTTCGGCGGCCGACCTGCCGGGCAGCCTGCACGCCGCCGAACATGCGGCGATCGGGATGCTGCCGCTGTTTGCGATGGCCGATCGCTGGGACATCGGGGGCGTCAGCACCGCCTTCTCCGCCGACACCTCACTTCCGACCGTATTCATCTACGACGGCTATCCCGGAGGAGCCGGCATCGCCGCCCGCGGCTATGCGGAGGCCGAGGAGCACTTGAGCGCAACCCTCGAAGCGGTGTCGCACTGCCCGTGCGAGTCCGGATGCCCCTCCTGCGTGCAGTCTCCCAAGTGCGGGAACGGGAACGAACCGCTGGACAAGGCGGGGGCTATTCGTCTGCTGGCATCTATTCTTGGTAGCGATGGAAGCTGAAGCAGTTACCCCTTCGGGGATGAGTCCGGGCCGGCTGAGAGTCCTTCGCTTCTTGGCCTTTGCCCTGATGCCGGCCTTGTTCGTGGGATTCCTCGGCTTCATGCTATTCAAGACCGCACCCCCCAAGACTCTGGTGGGTAGCGAGATGCCCGAGTTCTCACTGAAGCAGCTGGGATCGGATGCCACCCTCACCTCGGCCGATCTGGAGGGTAAGGCCATCGTCGTGAACTTCTGGGCCTCCTGGTGTGTCCCCTGCGTCGAGGAGGCCCCGGATCTGCAGGCGGCCCACGCCAAGTACGAGGCGCGGGACGTGGTCGTGCTTGGGGTGAACGTGCAGGACTCCGAGCGGGACGCGCTGGCCTTCGTCCGCGAGCACAACATCACCTATCCGATAGTGCGCGATCCGAACCTGACGCTGTACCGGCAGCTCGGCGTAAGGGGACTGCCCGAGACTTTCTTCGTGGACAAGGACGGCGTATTCATCGGAGTGGGGGCCGGAGAGCAGGTAGGCCAGACCGGAACCACCAAGACCCTGGGAGCGATAGACCCGATCCTGCTGGAGAGCCAGATCCGGACGATGCTGGCGGAATAATTCCAAGTCCGGCCGGGATCAATAAACAGGCGTCATTCGGCCTGGCTGGAGGTCCTGAACGGGTAATGTGAGGGCGTGAAATCGACCCTGGAACGGGAGATCAAGCTGCAGGCGCCTCCCGGATTCGCGCTTCCGCAGTTCCCGGGAAATCCCATCGGTCCTCGCAGGTTCACCTCCACCTATATGGACAGCGAGGACTTCCGCCTGGCCGGCGCCGGGATAACACTCCGGCGCCGGGTGGAGAACCGCCGGGGGCTCTGGCAGCTGAAGATTCCGCGGGACGGCGCCCGGCTGGAGCTGGAGGAGCGGGGCGGTTCCCTTCGCCCCCCGGCGGCCTTCCTCAAGTTGCTGGCAGCGCCCTTGCGCGGGGCCGCAGTCCAGCCGGTCGCCAAGCTGCGGACCCTTCGAACCGGCACCACCGTTCTAGACGGGGATCGCAAGGTGGCGGAGGTGGTGTTCGACTCCGTCCAGGTACTGAAGGGCATGACCGTGGTCAACCGGTTCAGCGAGATCGAGGTGGAGCTGCTGGAGGGGAGCGAGCACGACCTGGACCAGCTCGGGTCCGCTTTGAGGGCGCTGGGTGCGTACGCCGGTGACGAGCGGCCGAAGTTGTTCCAGGCGCTCGACATCCAAG
>DATLGP010000385.1:0-2494 GCA_035540395.1 Actinomycetota bacterium | reverse complement strand
GTCCTACGAACCCGAGCGTGTGGTGGTGCAAACCGACGACATCGAGCCGTCGATGCTGGTGCTCACCGACCAGTGGTTCGCCGGCTGGGAGGCGGCTGTCGACGGCAGACGTGCCCCGGTTCTGAAGGCAAACCACACCTTCCGGGCGGTCGAGTTGCCGGGGGGGCCGCACACGGTGGAGTTCAGGTTCCGTCCCTCGTGGCTGCCGCTCGGCCTCGGGATAACCGTTGCCACCCTGCTGGGAACCGCGGCCTTTCTGCTAATCGCTACTTTTAGGAAGCGGCGCAGCTAGAAGTGGAAAAGGCGGCTCTTCACCAGGCCCCGCTTGTGCAGGCGCCAGCGGAGCATCACTGCCAGGGTGGAGAGCCCGTACACGATGTTGGCCCGCATGGAGGTGGAGGAGGCGTCGGCATGGTACCGGGTGTGGATCGGCACTTCGACCACCCTCTGCTTGAAGGCGATGCCCTGCGTGATCATCTGGGTGTCGAACACGAAGTTGTCGGAGTTCCGCATGAACGGGACGGTCTGCAGAAAGGCCTTGGAGTACGCCCGGTAGCCGGTGTGCAACTCGCTGAAATGCTGCTCGAGCGCGACGTTCTCTATTGCCGTCAGCGCTTTGTTGGCCACGAATCGGTAAAGCGGCATGCCCCCTTGCCGGGCACCGCCTTTGTCCAGCATCCGGCTGCCCAGAACCAGGTCGGCCCTGCCTTCGACAATCGGCGCGATGAGCTGGGGGAGCAGCACGGGGTCGTACTGGCCGTCCGGGTGAAGCATGACGACCACGTCGAACTCCAGTCTCAGGGCTTCCAGGTAACAGATCTTCTGGTTGCCGCCGTAACCGACGTTGTGGGGGAGTGAGATGGTCCTGATCGGCAGTCTGCGGGCGATGTCCATCGTGGCGTCGTGGCTGCCGTCGTCGACCAGCAGAACCTCGTCGACCGTATCCTTGGGGATCGCTTTCCAGGTGTCGGACAGCGTTCGGGCGGCATTGTAGGCTGGCATGACCACGAGGACTGTGCGCTTATCCAGCTGCGGGACGGCCTCACCTACCTGATTGGAATGCTGTACCTGAGCCATGAACGAAACATACCTTAAGGTCACCGGCGAGCGAATCGTCACCCCGGTGGGCGGATTCAACGCCAGCTGGCAGCGCCACGCCGCCTGTTACGCCCTCTCGGCTCCCTTCCTCGGCCCCGGTACCGTCCTCGATCTGGGCTGTGGGACCGGGCACGCCGCCGGGCACCTGGCCCCGCGGACAAGTATCGGGGTGGACCTGGACCACGAGTCGCTGGTGTCCCAGGGTCGGCCCGCCCTCCGGGCGGACATGCGCTGCCTGCCCTTTTCCGACGAGAGCTTCGGGTCGGTTATGTGCATCCACGCGGTCGAGCACGTTCCGGACCCGGAACGTGTCGTCGCCGAGGTGGCCCGGGTCCTGCAGCCCGCCCAGGTAGCCGTGTTCGTGACCCCCAACCGCCTGACCTTCGGCCGCGCTGACGAGATCATCGACCCCTATCACTACATCGAGTTCGACTCCTACCAACTGGACGAGCTGTGCCGGCCGTTTTTCGATCGAGTCGAGTGTTACGGGATCTTCGGGTCCGCCCGGTATATGGAGTTCTTCGATGACGAACGCCGGCAGTTGGCGGCACTCCTTCGCAAAGACCCGCTGCGCCTGCGCAAGCTCCTTCCCCGCAAGGTCAAGCAGGTGCTCTACGACTACAAGCTGAGCCGGGCCCGGGCCGGGGGTGACAGTCCGGCTTCCGCCTTCACCCTGGAGGACTTCGAGCTGAGCACCCAGAACCTCAAGAACGCCCTGGATGTCGTAGCGGTCTGCACCAAAGCCCCGTAGTGCCCAAGCGCACCGACGCGGCTCCGCCGCCCGCGCCGGCGCCCGCAGAAGGCGGCCCCGCTCTGCGGAAAGCGTCACCGGTATGGCTTCTGGCGTGGTTCCCGATGATGCTGGCAGCCGGGTACACAGGCTGGCTGGTAGCTCAGTTCGACCGCGTGATGCGGGTTATCCATGTGAACCCGGATGCCGCGTGGGCCCCGGTTCTGGTGGCCGATATGGCCACGGGCACCTCAGGCGGCAAGATCTTCGTCGGCGAGGCGAGCCATCTGACGACCATCTGGTTTTTGATGTTGACCCGGTCTTTTCCCTTCCGGGACGTGCTCTGGGACTGGGCTCCATTCCTGACCTTCCTGGCGGGGCTGGGGCTGACGGCGTGGGCCTGCAAGCGGGTAGCCGGAGTCTGGCCGGCGATGTTGACCCTGGCTCTGGGGGCCTCGGCCACGGCCACCGTGATTTTGACCGTGATGGCCGCAGGCATCCGGGGAAACACCTTTTTCGCGGTCTCGTTCCTGGCTTTCGCCCTGGTCCGGCTGGGCGAAACCGGCGCGGGCCGGCTGAAAACTGCCGGCATGTGGGCTCTCGTCGTTCTGGTCGCCGGCTCTACCCTGGCCTCCGACCCGCTGTTCCTCGCGGTAGGCCTGGGTC
>DATLGP010000384.1:0-5974 GCA_035540395.1 Actinomycetota bacterium | reverse complement strand
AGCCCGAATTATTCAGCTACACTACATCCCGAAAATCGGTTTGGTTTGAGCAATGGCGCTCGCTTCGGCGGGCGCTTCTTTTATGTTTGTTTTATGTAAGGTTTTCGCAACACCTGTCGCCCGCGCGGGCGCCATCAGGATTCGGCAGCCCAAAGAGAAAATGGCGCTGTCAGGAAGGAGCCCCGAGCTGAACGCCTACCAGGGTCTGTACAACCCCCGCTACGAGCGTGACGCCTGCGGTATCGGATTCGTTGCCGATGTCCAGGGCCGGTCAAGCCGGTCCATCGTCGAGTCCGCCCTTTACTCCCTGTGCCGGGTAAGGCACCGCGGAGCGGTGGCCGCCGATTCCAAGAGCGGCGACGGCGCCGGCCTGCTGCTCCCCCTCCCCGCCCAGTTCTTCGCCTCGGAGCTGCACTCCGACGCCGACCCCGCCTTCATCGGCGTGGCGATGGCTTTCGTGTGGCCCCCCGGCACCACCGGCCACCGGGCGATCGTCGAGGAAGCCTGCCACCACGAGGGGATCGGCGTCCTGGGCTGGCGCGAGGTTCCCATGGAGCTCGACTACATCGGCGATCAGGCCCGGCAGATCCACCCCGGCATAGAGCAGGCCATCCTGCTGCGGCCGGTGGGGGTGGATACCGCCGAAGCCGAACGCAGGTGCGTGCGCGCCCGCAAGCGCTCCGAAAAGGCCTGCCAGGACTCCGGCATCCGGCTCTACTTCCCCTCGTTCTCGTTCCTCACCATCACCTACAAGGCGCTGGTGGTCGCCGATCAGCTTGCCGAGTTCTACCCTGACCTGGCGCGGGACAACTTCACCGCCCCATTTGCGATGTTTCACCAGCGGTTCTCCACCAACACCGCGCCGACCTGGGAACGGGCGCAGCCGTTCCGCCAGAGCTGCCACAACGGAGAGATCAACACCATCGCCGGCAACATCAACCGGATGAAGGCTCGTGAGGGCCGCCTGGGCAAGCGCAACCTGCTGGAAGAGGAGCTCCTTCGCCCGGTCATCGACGAGAACGGTTCCGACTCCGCCATGTTCGACAACGTCCTGGAGCTGCTCAACCGCGAGGGCCGTGACGTGACCCACGCCATGGCAATGCTTATTCCGTGCGCCTGGGAGAA
Organism: Actinomycetota bacterium; assembly: GCA_035540395.1. Taxonomy (GTDB): domain Bacteria; phylum Actinomycetota; class CADDZG01; order JAHWKV01; family JAHWKV01; genus JAJCYE01. The sequence goes on along the minus strand of DATLGP010000384.1, from coordinate 4,849 downwards.
GCTCGAAGACCTGGACGACGAGGTGCGCGACTTCTACCGGTACCACTCATGCTTGATGGAGGCGTGGGACGGACCCGCCGGCCTGGTGTTCACCGACGGCTACAAAATCGGGGCGGCCCTGGACCGCAACGGCCTGCGGCCGCTGCGCTACTCGGTATGCGAGGACGGCTTCGTTGCCTGCTCCTCCGAGGCCGGCTCCATCTACACCCGTGGCCACGGCATGGTGAAGCGCGGCAAGCTCGGACCGGGGCAGATGCTGGTGGTGGACCCCGAAGACGGCGGCTTCATCTTCGACCCGGTCAAAGAGCGCCTCGCCAAGCGTCAGCCCTACGGCAAGTGGGTGTCCGAGCACCTGACCCAGACGTCGTTGGTGGCTCCGGATCCCCAGGTTCCCTCCGACCTGGTGAACCGCCAGGTGGCCTTCGGATACACCAAAGAAGAGTTCACCGTCATTCTGCGGCCGATGGCCTCCACCGCCCACGAGCCGACCTCCTCGATGGGCGACGACACCTCGCCGGCGGTGCTGAGCGAGTTCAACCGTCCGCTGTACAACTATTTCAAGCAGCGCTTCGCCCAGGTGACCAACCCGGCCATCGACCACATGCGGGAGCGCTCGGTAATGAGCATCCGCACCCTGATCGGCCCGCACGACCCCGTCTTGTGGGAGCGTCCGGAAGGGGCATCGCTGCTGGAGCTGGACACTTTCTTCCTCTTCAAGACGTTGGGAGGCTACCGGCTGGATGCCACCTTCAAGGTCGAAGACGGCAGGCAGGGCATGCTGGACCGGCTGGAACAGATCTGTGAGGAGGCCGAGCAGGCCGCCCGCATCGGCAGCGGGATCATCACAATCTCGGACCGCGACACCGGTCCCGATCGTGCACCGATCCCCATGCTGCTGGCAGTGGGCGCGGTCCACCAGCGCCTGATGGGCTCGGGCCATCGCACCCGCACCAGCCTGGTCGTCGAGACCGACGAAGCGCGAGAAGTCCACCATTTCGCCTGCCTTCTGGGTTACGGGGCCGAGGCCATCTGCCCGCGCCTGGCTTTGGAGTCGCTCACCGACATCGTCGCCAAGGGCCGCCTGGGCGAAGATATCCCGGTTCAAGAAGCGTTGATGCGGTACCGGCTGGCGGTGGAGGAGGGCGTGCTGAAGATCATGTCCAAGATGGGCATTTCCACCACCGATTCCTACCGGGGAGCCCAGATCTTCGATGCGATCGGGATCGGTCGCGAAGTCATCGACCTGGCGTTCACCGGCACCCCGTCGCCCATGGGCGGGATCGGCCTGGCCGAGATTGCCGAGGACGTGCTGAAGCGGCACGCGAAGGGGTACGAGACCGCTCCGAAGGTGCCGCATCCCGGATACATCAAGCACCGCAACAACGGCGAGTACCACGCCACCAACCCGGACGTGGTCGACACCCTGCAGGAGGCGGTGGCCAACGGTGAGTGGAATACCTACAGCAAGTTTGCCGCCCTGGTGGAGCAGCGTCCCCAGACCGAACCCCGGGACCTGTTCAGGTTCAAGGCGGCCGAGCCCATTGCGCTGGACGAGGTGGAGCCGGTTGAGGCCATTACCCGGCGGTTCTCCACCGGGGCGATCAGCCACGGCGCCATCGGTGCCGAGGCCCACGAGACGCTGGCCATCGCACTCAACTCCATCGGTGGCTCGGCCAACTCGGGCGAGGGCGGCGAGGACCCCAGTCGCTACCGCGACGAACGGCGCTGCAAGGTCAAGCAGGTGGCTTCCGGGCGCTTCGGGGTCACCCCGGAGTACCTGTCGTGGGCCGAGGAGATCCAGATCAAGATCGCCCAGGGCTCCAAGCCCGGCGAGGGGGGTCAGCTTCCCGGCCACAAGGTCACCGAGGAGATCGCCGCCCTGAGGCACACCCGTCCCGGGGTCGCGCTGATCTCCCCCCCGCCGCATCACGACATCTACTCCATCGAGGACCTGGCCCAGCTGATCTTCGACCTCAAGCAGGTCAACCAGAGCTCGACCGTGTCGGTGAAGCTGGTAGCCGAGGCCGGGGTGGGCACCATTGCCGCCGGCGTGGCCAAGGCCCTGGCCGATGTGGTGCAGATCTCCGGCTGGGACGGAGGAACCGGCGCCAGCGCCCTGTCCTCCATCAAGAACGCCGGCCTGCCCTGGGAGATCGGTATCGCCGAGACCCAGCAGACCCTCATGCAGAACGGCCTGCGGGACCGGGTGAAGATCCGGGTCGACGGCGGCATGAAGAGCGGCCGCGACGTGATCATGGCCGCGCTGCTGGGCGCCGACGAGTACTCGTTCGGGACCTCGCTGCTGCTGGCCGAGGGCTGCATCATGGTGCGGGCCTGCCACCGCGACACCTGCCCGGTGGGCATCGCCACCCAGCGCAAGGACCTCCGAGCGAAGTTCACCGGCACGCCGGAGAAGGTGGCCCGGTACCTGCTGTTCGTGGCCGAGGAGACCCGCCGCATTCTGGCATCGCTAGGGCTGCGGTCGCTGGACGAGGCCATCGGCCGCATGGATCTTCTGGAGGCCGACCTGAAGAGCGACCGGGCCAAAATGCTGGACGTGAGCCCGATGATGCACCAGGAGGAGGGCACCAGGCACTTCGTGGCGTCCCACCCGATCCAGCAGCCCACTTCCGAGCTGGGCGACGAGGTTTTCGATGCCTGCATCAAGACGCTCCTCGAGGGCGGAGAGGTGGATGTCTCGTTCCCCATCCACAACAAGGACCGGACCATCGGCGCCCGTCTTGGCGGGGCTGTCGCCCACGATCACGGCGACAAGGCGCCCCCCGGCAAGGCCACCGTCCGGTTCGAGGGTGAGGCCGGCCAGAGCTTCGGCGCCTTCCTGAGCGACGGCGTGGACTTCATCCTCACCGGCGAAGCCAACGACTACGTCGGCAAGGGCATGGGGGGCGGGAGGATAGTCATCAAGGCCCCGGAGAACGACGCCGGGGAGCCCCACCTGATCGGCAACACCGTGCTTTACGGCGCCACCGGAGGCAAGATTTTCGTGGCCGGCCGAGGGGGCGAACGCCTGTGCGTCCGGAACTCGGGGGCGGTCGCGGTGGTGGAGGGTGCCGGAGACCATGCCTGCGAGTACATGACCGGCGGCACGGTGGTGATCCTCGGACCCACCGGCTGGAACATGGGCGCCGGCATGACCGGCGGGCAGGCCTACGTCTGGGATCCCGAGCTGCGGCTGCGGGCCCGGGTGAACCCCGAGCTGGTGGACCTGCACCGTCCCCGGCGGGGGGACCTGGCCGAGCTGCTCGAGCTGTTGGCCGACCACGCCGAGCTGACCGGCTCCGCCCGGGCCTACTCGATTCTGAAGAACTGGGAGAACGAGTCCCAGCACTTCTGGCGACTGGCTCCCAAGGCCGAGGTCGCAAAGATCGAGAGCGCCCACGAAGGTTCCCTGGCGGGAGCTTGAGGCTCCGCCTGCCGAACCCGCAGCCCGCCAGGGCTGCTATCAGAATAAGTGCGCCGCCAGGCGCCCCATTTCCAGGGGGGATCCGGGGGCGCAGCCCCTGGACCAGGTTGGCAGGATGACCGACGATTCGCCTCCCACCCCGGCGGAGCTGAACGAGAAGGTTCGAGGGCCCCTTTTGGAGCAGATGGGCCTCGAGTGGATCGAAGCAACGCCCGAGCGCATTGTTGCCCGCATCCCGGTCTCGCCCAACGCCCAGCCCGGGGGCATCCTCCACGGAGGCGCCTCCGGCGTGATGGTGGAGAGCATCGGATCGCTCGGCGCCTGGCTGTTCGACCGCACCAAGCTCGCCCTGGGGGTGGAGCTGAAGGTCAACCACCTCAAGCCTGCTACGTCGGGCTGGGTAACCGGTGTGGGGCGCCCGCTTCACTCCGGCAGGTCCCTCGCGGTGTGGGCGGTGGAGATATCCGACGACCAGGGCCGCATGACCGCCTTCGGCACCTGCACGGTGGCGCTGCGGGAGCGGCGCGAATAGATCGGTCCCCGGAGGCTCTAAGGTAGCTGTATGAAGATTTCCGACCGGAGATCAGCGGACCCCTCAGGCTCCTCTTCCCCGGTGCTGGCCGAGATGAGTCTCATGGAGCACCTCGAGGAGCTGCGCAACCGGCTCTTGAAGGTGGTGGTGGCCTACGCCCTGTGCTGCGGAATCGCCTGGTTCTTCTACTCGAACATCCTGGCCGTGCTGATCGCTCCCCTGGCAAGACTTCCGGTGGCCGACCAGATCCTGCAGGGCGGGCAGTTGATCTACACCGCTCCCACCGAGGCTTTTGTGATTCGGCTGAAGGTGACCGCCTTCGCCGGGATGGTGCTGGCTCTGCCGGTGATGATGTGGCAGCTCTGGCGCTTTGTCACCCCGGGCCTGCATGCGAACGAGCGCAAGTACGCTCTGCCGTTTGTGTTCGTTTCGGTGTTCCTGTTCGCCCTGGGAGTCGGGGTGGCGTTCCTCTCGCTTCCCAAGGCACTGGAGGTCCTGGCAGGCTTCGCCGGCAGCGAGCTGGTACTTGTGCCCAGGGCCGCCGATTACCTGTCTTTCGTGTTGATTTTGATAGCCGCCTTCGGGTTTTCGTTCGAGTTCCCGATCATCCTGCTCGGCCTCACCCTGGTGGGCGTGCTCAGCAGCCGCAAACTGCGCGACCTGCGCAAGATCGCCTGGGTGATCATCCTGATCCTGGCTGCGATCATCACCCCGACCCAGGATCCGATAACCCTGATGATCATGGCGCTGCCCCTGGGCCTTTTGTACGAGGCGACGATAGTTGTCGCCCGGATCATGAAGCGTTGAGGAACCGTGCGCCCGCTGCGGCGTTTTTGCGGGATACTTTGTCCAGACGATCGAAAAGGAGCAGCCAATGACCGTACCCGGAGGCG
>DATLGP010000383.1:0-2800 GCA_035540395.1 Actinomycetota bacterium | reverse complement strand
GAGCATTACCAGCAGGATGATCACTCCAACGATGCCGCCTCCGCCGATACCGATTCCCGCCGGACTACGCATTCCACGGCGGTCGGAAATCTGCGATGTATCGAGCCGGGCATTCTGTCGAAATCTCATCCGCCCCTCCATTTGTCGATGTGACGCCATACTATTTTTTGATGAGCACTCTCTACGAACGCGCCGGCGGCCGCTCCTGGTTCGAAGACCTGGTCGACCGCTTCTACGACGGCGTCGCCTCCGACCCGGTTCTCAGACCCCTGTACCCGGATGACCTGACCGGCGCTCGCGAGCACCTGACGTTGTTTCTCATCCAGTACTGGGGCGGCCCGGGCGACTACGGCGCGCAGCGCGGGCATCCTCGGCTGCGCATGCGCCACGTCAACTTCGCCATCGGTTGGGCCGAGCGCGATGCCTGGTTCCGGCACATGGAGGCCGCAGTCAAGCAGGGAGGCCTCAGCCCGGAGGATGAAGCGCAGATGATCGACTACTTCAACACCTCGGCCACCTTCCTTATCAACCGTCCGGACCAGACCGCGTCCTAGGTAATGCCTACGACGACTGCTTATCATTGGTAGATGGACACGGTCGGCAAAACCCTCAAGGCCATGGTTCTGGGACTGGCGGTGCTGGTCTCGGTGACTTTGGGTGCGGTCTTCCCGGTCCCCGCATTCCTTGTGCTGAGCCGGCACCGCCGGACCGACCGAACCGAGCTGACGCTTCCCGCCTCCCCAGGAATCGCCCTGGACCTGGAGCAAGCCCGGGTACCGGCCGAACTCCTGCACCGGGACCTTCGAGTAACCGGCTGACGAGTTTGCCGACCTCCGCAGCCCGGCGGCCCGGGGCCGGGCGGCTGAGGCTACGTAGGGCGTTTCCGGCTCCTCCAGCCGGGCTATAGCGGGGTTTACCCCAGATCAAACCAGGGCATGAAAGCTGGGCCCCATGCACAGACAATGGCCGCAGATTGCACGGCGCAGGCTCGATCCCACCGCGCGCTATGGCTTGAGTCTCACCCTGTTTATCGTCGCCGTGATCCTGGTGGGGATCCCGTTCTCCTACCTGCTTATCGAGATCACCTCCGACGACGAGGTGGTCAGGATGGATATGGCCGCCGCCGAGTGGCTGTTCGAGCTGATGCAGCAAGCCCCGGCGATGACCACGGTCTTCAACGGAATCAGCCTGCTGGGGGCGCCCGTCTGGCTCTGGCCCCTGGTCGGGGGGATCTGCGTCTACCTGTGGACACGCCACCGGCCCCGGCTGGTTGCCTTCCTGCTGACTTCCACGCTCGGGGGCTCTTTGATCAACATCGCCGTCAAGATTGCCGTCGACCGGCCGCGCCCTACCTTCCGCGACCCCTCGGCTATCACTTTTCAGGAAGGCAGGAGCTTTCCCTCCGGCCACACGATGAGCTCCACCGTTGCCTACGGAGCCATCCTTTTGGTCTTCCTCCCCCTCATCGCCCGCCGCTACCGGCCGGGGGCGGTGGCCGGCGTGTTGGGACTGGTCTCGCTCATAGCAATCTCACGGCTCGCCCTCGGGGTTCACTACATCAGCGACGTGGTGGGCGGCTTCATCCTGGGTCTGGCGTGGCTTACGGCATCGACCGCGGCCTTCAGCATCTGGCGGGTCGACCGTGGCAGGCATCCGGTGTCGCCGTTGTCCGGGGTGGAGCCCGAGGCTGCCTCCGATCTGACGGCGCACCCGGATGAAGTCGCAGGCTAGGAATCCCCGGTTCAATCGAGCGGTTCAGGACATGGAAACCACGATCCTGGGTACCACTGTTCCCATGGATGCGCACCACCAAGGTCAACGGTGAGATGTCCGGCGACGTGTCCAGGTCGGCGGGCTGGGGGATCCTCAGGGTCAGCGCCAGCGCGCCGAACGACCGCACCCTGATCGTTCGCCTCGACGGCGAGCTGGATATCTACAGCGCCGGCGACCTCCACAACCAGCTGCGCCAACTCGAGTGCGGACGCACGGAAGTGGTGATTGACCTGTCCGGCCTAGCCTTTATCGACTGCGCCGGCCTGCGCGAGCTCGTGGAAGCGGATACCCGGGCTCGAGCCCGGGGCGGCCGGCTCACCCTCATCGACGGGCCCCCTGCGGTCCGCCGGCTGTTCACCCTCACCGGGCTCAAGTCAACCTTCGAGTTCCGGTCGTTCGCCGGGGAGCCCGGCTAGGACAGCAGGAGGGCTCGCGAGGGCCCGCCGTCGCCGCCCAGGATTCGCAGCGGCAGACAGATCAGGGTGTAGTCGCCGGCGGTAACACCGTCCAGGTTGAGGCCCTCGACGATCACCACCCCCGCTCCCAAAAGCGTCATGTGCGTGGGGTGACCCGGGGTCTTCCTGGGCTCGATCGACAGGTAGTCGATGCCGACCAGCCGGATTCCGTGGTCGACCAGCCACTGAGCCCCGTCGGCCGAAACCGCCACATAGTCCTCGGTGAACTCGGGGCTGTCGCTGCGCCACAGCTGGGAGTTGCGGGTGTGGAAAAGCACCCGTTCCACCCCGGGATCCAGTTTCAGCGACTCCAGCTCCTCGGCGCCGATATGTCCCTGCAGCGAGGCGAGGTCGGCAACCACCGCCGGCCCGATCAAGGCGTCGGTAGGGATCTCGTCGATGGAGGGCCCGCCTTCTATGAAGTGCAGCGGCGGGTCGATATGCGTCCCGGTGTGGGTGCCGCAACGCAGCTCGGATACGTTTGCCGCCTTACCCTCGGAGATGCGGCTCGCCGGGTCGATCCCCACGCCGGGGTCGCTGGGCCAGGTGAGCATCTTCGGGTGAATCTTTAG
>DATLGP010000382.1:0-3875 GCA_035540395.1 Actinomycetota bacterium | reverse complement strand
CACGGGGTCATGGTTTGGATGTCCACAATCCGGCCGTCCTCGTCCCACCAGGCAATGTCCAGTGGAATCAACGTGTCGCGCATATGAAAGGGGTGCCTGCCGGGATCGGGCCAGGCGAAGACCATCCCGTAGTCGTCGGGGATCCGCCCGACGTTCATCAACCCCCTGGTCTGGGCGCCGGGGGTCTCGGCGATCTCGACATTCAACGAGAGCTGCTCCCCCTGTCCCAGGTAGAGCGTCCCCTGCGGCAGGCCCCCCACGACGGCCGCCGTCCGGTCCGGGGCCGGCGAGCCGCACGCCGGCAGAACGAACAGCAGGACCAGGAGAGCCGGCATCCGGGTCAGTCCCCGGCGGTTGTTTCGATTCATCCGAGCAGATGTCATCCTATGTCTGTTACCAACTGCCGGTCCGGAGGGCCAGTTAGATGCCAAGAACACCCCGCTTGCGCGGCACCGAGCGCTACCTCGCCCCGGGGGAGCGGATACTACGGACCACCAGGCGGCACCCGGTGTTGCTGGCGAAGCCCCTTGCCCTGTGGATGCTAACCCTGCTGACGGTGGGTCTGATCTCCTTCGTGCTGACCGAGGGTAACCCCATCCCAATCGTGGACCAGATAACCATGTGGCTCGCCATAGGGATGACCGCTTATACCGCCTACCGGGTGCTGGGCTGGTGGACCACCTACTACGTCATAACCGACGAGCGGGTCCTTTTGTGCCGGGGCATCCTCTCCGCCCATGTGACGGCGGTACGGCTCTCTCGAGTGGCCGAGACGAGCTTTAGCCGCAGCGTGTGGGGCCGGCTTCTGGGGTATGGCGAGTTGAAGCTGGACGCGGCGGGGGAGCAGTTGACCCTGGCCTCGCTCTCCTACCTGCCGAGGGCGGTGGAGGCCTACCGTCTGGTGACCTCTCTGTTGCTGGGGGAAGACATTGAGCCCGAGCCGTTCGACCCGAGCGAAGAGACCACCGGCCCCCTGCCTCCGGTCGTGCTTTGAGCGCGATGGGCAACGGCCCCCGGCGCATCGGCATCATGGGCGGGACGTTCGACCCCATCCACAACGGGCACCTGGTGTGCGCCGAGGAGGCGCGCATGCAATTCGAGCTGGACGAGGTGGTGTTCGTGCCGTCGGGCAACCCCTGGCAGAAGACCGGGGTTTCGCCGGCCGAAGACAGGTACCTGTTGACGGTCCTGGCCACCGCCTCGAACTCCAACTTCTCGGTTTCCCGAATCGAGATCGACCGCGGCGGCCCTACCTACACCGTGGACACCCTTAAGGCGTTTCGCGCGTTCTACGGAGAGAAGGCCGATCTGTTTTTCATCACCGGAACCGACGCAGTGGCCGAGATCCTGTCCTGGAAGGACCCGGAGACGGCTTTGAACGAGGCGCACTTCATCGCCGCCAACCGGCCGAGCTACAGCCTCAGCGAAGCGCATGCCGGCCTGTTTCGGGGCCGGGTCAGTCTGATCGAGATACCGGCGCTGGCCATCTCATCCACCGATATCAGGCGCCGGGTAGCCGAGGGCCGCACCATCCGGTATCTGATGCCGCGCGAGGTTAGGGAATTCATCGCCCGCAGGAAACTGTACCGATCCACGCCCGGAGCCGGGCTAAACTAGGGAATCCGACCATATGTTGAAGGGGTGATGTGAATTCCGAAGGACTCTCGTTCCAAGGCGCTGATTGCGGCTGAGGCAGCATCGGCCAAGAAGGCCGGCGATATCCTGATTCTCGACGTTGAACCACTGATCGGAATAACAGACTACTTCGTGATCTGCTCGGGAAACACCGAGCGGCAGGTCAAGACGATCGCCGACGAGGTCATGCGTCAGATGCTTGAGAACGGGGTCAAGGCTTATCGCAAGGAAGGAGAGAAAGAGGCCCGCTGGGTCCTTCTCGACTACCTGGATATCGTGGTGCACATCTTCCATGCCGAGGAGCGGGAGTTTTACGGAATTGAACGGCTGTGGAGGGACGCCGAAACCGTCCCGTTCGAGGATCGCCAGCTTGCCTGACCTCACACCCCGGGACAAACGTGTCTAGGGGAGGCCGGCGCCGCAAGGGCAAGCGGGGGCGGAGCGGCCCGGGCGCCGAACGCCGCTCGAGCGCCGGCGAGAAAGAGTCCGAGGAGCGAGCGGATTCGCCGCCGGGGAGGCGCCGGGGATCCGGTCGCTCCGGCGCAGGCCGTGAGGTGTCGGTTATCGACCAGATGAACTCACTCCCGGTCCGGCTGCAAACCTTGCCGCCGGATGGAACGGTGCTCGAAGAGTTGATAGGGGCACTCCAGAGTGAGTACGGCGTGCCGGCAACGCCGCAAGAGTACCGGCTGATCATCAAGACTCCGGCTCCCGAGGAGAACACCGACCCGTCGATCGAGGTAAAGCCTGCTGCGCCTCCGGCCGAGTTCGAGGACGAGGCCGGCTCGGCCAAGGCCAGGACCACCCGGCGCCGCCGGCGGACGCGCCGCCGAGGGTTACCCGGGGCCGTTGAGGCCGAGAGCGACGACGCGGACCTTGCCGCCGGCTACGAGCGTGGGCTGCCTGATGCTGTGGAGGAACCAGGTGGGCCGCCGGTCGAAGTTATCGACGAGCGGTAGCGGCCACTTGATTTCGGCTCAACGCTGACTAGCGGTAATCGTCCTCGTCCGAGAGTTCTTCGAGGCTGCTTCGCAGCTTGGCCCGGAACGCCGCATTGCGCGCCTCGTCGGCGGCCCGTGCCGCTCGGCGGGGGGGCGGCGGCTTAACCCCCGGACGGGCGCGATCCGGCCTGAACGCCGGAGCGGGCCCGGTATCCGCCTCCTGCCTGCTCGCCGGCCTCATGGGCGCACCCGCCTCCTGTCTGCTCGCCGGCCTCATGGGCGCACCCGCCTCCTGCCTGCTCGAAGGCCTCATGGGCGTTCCCGCTCTTGGAGTGGTCGCCGGCCTCGGAGCCGCCGGAGGTCTTGGCTTGGTGCCCGGACGGGGTTGCTGCGATGAGGGGCGAGGCGCCGGGGCATTGCGTGGCTGTTGAGATGGCGGCCGGCTGGGTCGTCGGGCGTTGCCGGGCATCAGGTCGTCAAAGTCGGAGGATGCAGGCACGTTCTCCGCCCTGCCCCGCTTGCGGCCGAGGTTGCGCTCGTCCTCCCGGCCGTAGGCATAGCGGTAGTAGTAGCCGCCGTCGGATTCCCGGTCCACCCCGTTGATCGCCACCCCGAGGACGCGTACGTCGTGGCGTTCGAAGTTCTTCGTGACGTCGAGAGCCTTGTGGGCGTGGGTCTGGCCGGCCCGAACAACCAGGATGACCCCGTCGGTGTGGGGCGCCAGCACTGCGGCGTCGGTCACCGGGAGGGCGGGGGGCGTATCCAGCACGACGATGTCGACCATGTTGGAAACCGTGTCGATCAGGTCGGCCATCCGCTCACTTCCCAGCAGCTCGGACGGGTTCGGCGGCGTGGGACCGGCGACGATGACGGAAAGGTTGGGAATCCTTGACCGTCGGATCGCCTCGGACAGCGGGGCCTGGCCGGACAGCACGTCGGACAAACCGGGCGACTGGGGGCCGCCGAAGTACTTGGTGAGCACCGGCTTGCGCAGGTCGGTCTCGATCAACAGCACAGAGGAGCCGAGGGCTGCCATCCCCACCGCCAGGTTGGTGGACACGGTGGTTTTGCCGTCACCGGCGAAGGGGCTGGTCACCAGCACGCGCCTGATCGGCTTGTCCACGGAAAAGAACTGGATATTGGTGCGCAGAATCCGCATGGCCTCGGCCTGCGGGGAGTTCGTGTCGGTTTCCATGAAGATGCTGCGTTCTTTGGCGGTCGCCGACAGAGGGATCGTGGCGATCACGGGGATCGGGGCCAGGATCTTCTCCACGTCCTCCTTGTTGCGCAGAGTGGTGT
>DATLGP010000381.1:0-2381 GCA_035540395.1 Actinomycetota bacterium | reverse complement strand
TCGGGGATTTTTTCGGTCAGCAGCCGCTCCAAAATGTCCAGCCGGGACCGCAGCATGCCTGCACGCCGCAGGCGGACGGAGTCCAGGTCGCCCAACAGGCGGCAGGCAATGGCCTGGGAGACCATCGCCGAGCCCAGGTCGGCCGCCGCCTTGTGCTGGCCGAGCCGGGTGACGAGCGCCTCGGGCGCCCGCACCCATCCCACCCTCAAGCCGGCCCAGTACAGCTTGCTCATGGAGCCGATGCTGATCACGGTGCCTCCGCGGGCGTAGTGGGCCAGCGGCGGGGGCGGTGGCTCGGCCCCGAATGAGATTTCTGCGAGCGTGTTGTCCTCGGCGAACGGGACCTGGGACTGGTCGGCCAGGCGGGCGACCTCTTTTCGGGCGTCCTCCGGCATCACCGCGCCCGTGGGATTTTGGTGGGTCGGCATCAAATACACCAAACGGGGTTTTGCCGAGGCAAGCGCCTCGGCCAACAGGTCCAGGCGGATGCCGTTGCTTCCGACGGGAACCGGTATCAGACGGGCGCCGGCCCGGGCGAACGCATCGATCGCGCCGGCGTAGGTAGGGGTCTCCACCACCACCGCGTCACCTCTTTGAATGTAGTGACCGGCCAGCAGAGAGATCGCCTGCTGGGCCCCCGAGGTGATGATGATCTCCTCGGGAAGAGTCGTCGCGCCGGCCCGATTGTAGGTGCCGGCGACTATCTGCCGCAGCCGCGGGAGCCCCAAAGGGGCGTAGCCATGACCGGGCACCCCGACAAGGTCCTCGAGACCGAACGAGGTCCCCTCCCGAAAGATCTCATCCGTGTCGGAGAGGGCCGCCATAGACAGGTTGATCGGCGGCTGCGAGCTTGAGTCCACCAGGCGGCTAAAAAAGTGGCCGGACGACAACGGCCGGGGGCCGGGGACAGAAAGCTCCCGGGACTGCGACGCGGTGCCCACCCAGGTGCCGCTGCCCTGCTGGCTTTGGATCCATCCGCCTTCCCGGAGCAACTCGTAGGCCTGGGTGACGGTTGCCCGGCTGACGGCCAGCATCTCGGCAAGCTGGCGCTCGGCGGGAAGCTTGGTCCCCGGCGGCAGGTCGTAGCCTTCGATAGCTGAGCAGAACGCACCGGTTAGCCGGGCATAAAGCGGCCCTTCCCGCTGCATCCAGTCGCCCAGAACCTCGAGTATTCGCCTTTGCGAGGGAGTCATTTCAGTCCACTTTGTTCTGATTGGCTCTGTATGTCAAGTGCCACTTTACGTACAATGGCTATATCAAGCCCCCCGAGGCCGACGATATACCGGCGATTGGATTGGTAAATGGACTGGCTCCCACACAACTTGAACAAGGGTCTCCTCTCCCGGGTACACCGCTCGGATACCAAGGTGGAGAGTCTGGCCCAGCTCGACTTCTTTGACGGCTGCTCTCGAAAGGCTCTCGCCGCGGCGGCCCGCCTGGTTGACTTTCTCGAATTCGAGCCGGGAACCGTCCTGGCCCGGGCCGGCTCCCCGGCGGCCCAGGTCCTGATTGTCCACCGGGGTACGGTGGAAATCACCGGCGAGGGTTCCGGGCCCGCGGTGGCCGGCAGGGGCTACCTGTTCGGTGAGATGGAGGCGCTCGGGCACCTCCCGCACTCCGCGACGCTGGTCGCCCGCGGCCCGGTTGAGGTGGCGGTCATCGAGGCGAGGGACTTTCTCCAGTTGCTGGACACGCTTCCCTGCCTGGCGCTCAAGGTACTACAGCGAGTGGTCCGCCAGCCACAGAAGGTAGCCTGACCGGCCCGGCGAAATAGCCCGGAAGTGCCGGCGCCCGTTCCCCGGCCGCCTGCGCCCGGGTAGTCTCGTCCGACCATGGACCAACAACCTGCCCCGCCGCCTCCGAACGAACACGACCTCGTCCAGCCTGCCATGCTGGCGGCAATCGCTGTCGGCGGGGCGCTGGGCGGGATCACCCGGGTTGCGCTGTTCTTCGCCGTGCCGGCAGCGGCCGCCGGTTTTCCGTGGGCTACCTTTTGGACCAACGTAGCCGGCAGCTTTACGTTGGGTGCACTGGTCATAGTGGCCGCCGCCCGGGTTCCGTCCAACCATTACGTCGGGCCGTTCCTCGGCACCGGCTTCCTGGGGTCGTTCACGACATTCTCGGCTTTCGCCGCCCAGGCCAGCGGGCTGCTCGACCGGGGCAGCGTCTGGACGGCTGCCTCCTATGCTGCAGGCACCCTCGGAGTCGGTCTGTTGGCGGCATGGATGGGCATCGCGCTGGCCCGGCGGGCGGTGCGCGGTACGTCCTGGACAGGCTCTTGATTCCTACCGTGCTCCTTTGGGGCGCCCTGGCCGCCGCCGGCGCCCTGGGCGCGGTGACCCGTTACCTGATCGGTGGTGCAATACAGGGTAGGAGCCGGG
>DATLGP010000380.1:0-6335 GCA_035540395.1 Actinomycetota bacterium | reverse complement strand
CAGCAGAGGATTTGAGATCACTATCGATAGAAGCCTTGCCTCCGGTTGGGTTATCACGGTGACCGGAATGTCCGGAGGACCGAAGTAGCACGCCATGCGGCCCTCGGGCCGGTTCCGGGCGTGGGAGTAGTACCAGTTCTCCCGGCTCGCAACACCGGCGCGGCACCCGCCGGGCCTCTCGGGAAGGTTTAAGGGTTCGATGGCTTGATCGAACTGATTGTCCAGCACCGCCACGTCGGCGTACCTGACATAGTAGGCGCGCGTGAGGTCATCGGAGCAGGAAAGGATCTCAAGCGGAGCGCCATGATTGTCGGCGGGACGGCAGGAGGGCCTGAGGCTCACCGGAACCCTGTAGATCAAGTCGGTGACGGGCAGGAGCGCGGGTTGAGTGGCTTCGGGCTCGGGGTCCGCCGGCGGGTCGTCGCCGGGTACCGCGGCCCCCTCTATGCCGCCCTGCGGTAACACAAAGGCCAGCAGCCCCAGGAGGACCAGCAGAAATAGCGGGCGCAACGCTGCGCGCCGGCCACCGTTGGGCCGCACCACTACCTGGTTGGTTCCGTCCATTTTCTGGCCCGTCCTCGCTGGATCGTCTCGGGTGGCGAGTGGGTTGTACCCATTCCCCAGGTTTCCGATGAAGCCGGGCTAGCCCGCGGGTCTGGTAGCGTTTACGCAGGCGCCGCGGCGCACCGACAGGGGAGCCCCCTCGGGGGGCTGAGAGGCCAGAATAGGCGACCCTTCAAACCTGATCCGGGTAATGCCGGCGGAGGGAGGTCCACATGAGCACATCAGAATTGATTCAGCTGTCAGGTGCACCGGACAAACAGCAGGATCCGTCGCCGCCGGCACCGGACTTTCCTGCCAGTTCCAAGGTCTACGTCAAGGGCAGCCGGCCGGACATCCGGGTGCCGTTTCGGCAGATCGCTCTCGCCTCCACCCCGGGCCCCCGCGGGCAGGAGGAGAACCCGCCTTTGCGCGTCTACGACACCAGCGGCCCCTACACCGACCCCGCAGTGGAAATAGACGTAAACCGGGGACTGGAGCCGCTGCGCCGGGAGTGGATAACAGTACGGGGCGATGTCGAGGCGGTGCCCGGGGCTGCCGGAGACCCGGCATTCCAGCGGCGCGGCGGCGTGCTGAGGGCCAGGGCGGGAGCGACGGTGACCCAGATGCATTACGCCCGCCGGGGGCAGGTGACTGCCGAGATGGAGTACGTAGGCATCCGGGAGGGCCTCAGCCCGGAGTTCGTACGGGACGAGGTGGCGCGCGGCCGCGCAATCATCCCGTCCAACATCAACCACCCCGAGTCCGAGCCGATGGCCATCGGCCGGAACTTCCTGGTCAAGATCAACGCCAACATCGGGAACTCGGCAGTGACCTCGTCGGTGGCAGAGGAGGTCGACAAGATGGCGTGGGCTACCCGCTGGGGAGCCGACACCGTCATGGACCTGTCCACCGGCGCCGACATCCACCAAACCAGGGAGTGGATCCTGCGAAACTCCCCGGTTCCCATCGGCACCGTCCCGATCTACCAGGCCCTGGAGAAGGTCAACGGCAAGATCGAGGAACTTTCCTGGGACGTATTCCGCCAGACGCTCATCGAGCAAGCTGAACAGGGAGTTGACTATTTCACCATCCATGCCGGCGTGCTGCTGCGCTACGTGCCGCTAACCGCCCGGCGACTTACCGGCATCGTCTCGCGCGGCGGGTCGATTCTGGCAGCCTGGTGCCTCGCCCATCACCAGGAGAACTTTCTATACACCCACTTCCACGACATCTGCGACATCATGGCCGCCTACGACGTAGCGTTCTCGTTGGGCGACGGCCTGCGTCCCGGGTCTATTGCCGACGCCAACGATGCGGCACAATTCGCCGAGCTCGAGACCCTGGGCGAGCTGACCAAGATCGCCTGGGAGCGTGACATCCAGGTGATGATCGAGGGTCCCGGCCACGTGCCGATGCACAAGATCAAGGAAAACGTGGACCTGCAGATGAAGATCTGCGGCGAGGCCCCCTTCTATACACTCGGGCCGCTGACCACCGACATCGCGCCCGGCTACGACCACATCACCTCGGCCATCGGAGCTGCCATGATCGGCTGGTACGGCACCGCGATGCTCTGCTACGTCACCCCCAAGGAGCACCTGGGCCTTCCCGACCGCAAGGACGTGAAGGACGGGGTCATCGCCTACAAGATTGCTGCGCATGCGGCAGACCTGGCGAAGGGCCATCCGGGGGCGCAGGTCTGGGACGACACGCTCTCCAAGGCCCGCTTCGAGTTCCGCTGGGAGGACCAGTTCAATTTGTCGCTGGACCCCTCAACCGCCCGCTCGTTCCACGACCAGACACTTCCGTCCGAGCCGGCCAAGAAAGCACACTTCTGCTCGATGTGCGGACCGCATTTTTGCAGCATGCGCATCACCCAGGACGTAAGGGACTATGCCGCCAAGCACGGATTGGACACCGCGGTAGCCCTGGAGGAGGGAATGAGAGAGAAGTCTGCCGAATTCCAGCAGTCGGGGGAGCTTTACGTAAGCTCCTGAGCCGCGTGACCGGGGCGGCGCCGCCCCGGTCACGCGGCGGCCTCAGCGAGCCTTTTGCAGGTGCGCCTCCAGGAACCACAGCTGCTTGTCCACCTCACGGCTCACCTCGATGAGCAGGTCGTTGGTGTCCATGTCCTCCAGCTGCTCGGCCTGATCGGCCGACTCCCTAAGGTTCAGGGCCATCATGGCGTAGCGGTCCGCCAGAGCGTCCACGCTGTCCATGCTCGCGTAGGCGTCCCGGGGGAACTCCTTGAGCGTGCTGGCCGAGGCGGCCATGCGAACCGTTCCGAGGGCCTCTCCGCCGAGAGCGGTCGCCCTCTCGGCGATCATGTCGATAAACGGCAGGAGAGCGGCTGCCAGCTCATCGTAGAGTTCGTGGAGCTGGAAGAAATCGGAGCCCTTGACGTTCCAGTGCGCCTGCTTGGCCTGGGTGTACAGGTCGGAAATGTCGGCCAGCCGGGCGTTCAGCAGATCGACGAGCTTGGTTCGGTTCTCTTGCGGGATGTCGATACGGGTCTCGAACATCTTGGTATCCACAAGGCTCTCCTTTCAGGTAGCCGAAACTTCGTCTGGCATTCTTTCCCGCTCGCCCTCGCACCTACACCCGACGCCCCGGGCCCCGGCCCAGGCTTCGCCCGGGGGCGACGGCCGCAGATCAACCTTGATATACCTGACATCGGGGGCCGGGGGCGTCGTTAGACTGCCCCTTGTGAGCTCGATGGATCCATACTTTCTGGACCTGCCCTTCCGCCGGCTGGGGGAAGCAGCCCTCACCGAAGCCGGCCGCCTGGGCGCGACCTACGCCGATTTCCGTTTCGAGCGCCACCAGGGCCAGGGAATCTCGGTCAGGGACACCTCGCTGGAGAGCATGGTCACCTCGCAGACTTTGTCCTATTCGGTCCGGGTGATCGTGAACGGGGCCTGGGGCTTCGCCTCCAGTGTGACCCTCACGCCGGAGGGGGCCGTCGCCACCGCCGGCAGGGCAGCCGGGGTGGCGGCTACCCTGGCCAATCTGAACAGCGAGCCGGTTGAGCTGGCGCCCGAACCGGCCCATCAGGGCACCTATGTGTCGAGCTTCGAGATCGATCCCTTTTCGGTCCCTGACGAAGAAAAGGTTGCCCTGTTGATCGGAGTCAACGAAAAGGTTCTGGCTTCCAGGAAAGTGGACCACGTGGACTTTGGGGTGTCGCTGGTCCTGGAGAACAAGTACTTTGCCAGCCTCGAGGGCACGGAGACCACCCAGCAGCGGGTCCGGGTACAGGGCGATGTCGATGCGACCAAGATCGACCACACCACCGGCGCCTTCGAGACGATGCGCTCTTCGGCGCTCCCCCAGGGACGGGGGTGGGAGCACTTCAGCTCGGGATTCGACTACCCTGCAGCAGCCGGCGAGATCCCCACGCTCCTTGAGGAGAAGATGGCCGCGCCTTCGGTGGAGCCCGGTCGCTACGACCTGGTAATCCACCCCAGCAACCTGTGGCTGACCATCCACGAGTCCATCGGCCACGCCACCGAGCTGGACCGGGCCCTCGGCTACGAAGCGGCTTACGCCGGCACGTCCTTCGCCACTGTGGACAAGCTGAACAACCTCCGGTACGGGGCGCCGTTCATGCACGTCACCGGAGACCGGACGGTGGAGCACGGCCTGGCGACGGTCGGTTACGACGACGAGGGCGTCGCCGCCCAGAGCTGGGATCTCATCGCCGGCGGAATCCTCACCGGGTATCAGCTCAACCGCCAGATGGCGCTCAAGCAGGGGTTCGGGCGCTCCAACGGATGTGCGTTCGCCGAGTCCGGCTCCCAGGTGCCGCTCCAAAGGATGCCGAATGTGTCCCTGCAGCCGGGGACCGATGATCTGGATCTGGACGACCTGATCGGCGGCGTGGAGAACGGCATCTACGTCGTCGGGGACAAGAGCTGGAGCATCGACATGCAGCGCTACAACTTCCAATTCACCGGACAGCAGTTCTGGCGGATCCGCAACGGCAGGCTCGCCGGTCAGCTGAAGGATGTCGCCTACCAGGCGACGACCACCGACTTCTGGAACAGCATGGACTCCGTCGGTGGCCCGTCAACCTATGTTCTGGGCGGCGCGTTCAACTGCGGAAAGGGGCAGCCGGGACAGATCGCCCCCGTCAGCCACGGAGCCCCGATTGCCCGGTTCCGCCAGGTCAATGTGCTGAACACCGCGGCACAGAGGGCGGGGTAGATGCGGCTCCAGCAGACTCTCGAGCGGGTCTTGGAACTTTCCCGGGCAGATGGCTGCATCGCCGTCGGCTGGTTCCACTCCTCGGCAAACCTGCGGTGGGCGCTCAACACCAGTACCACCAACGGCGTGAGCGAATCCCAGGAGCTTGTGGTTATCTCGGTGATCGACGGCCGGGTGGGCTCGGTTGCGCGCAGCTACTTTCCGGAGGAGAGCCTGGAATCCGTGGTCCGGGAATCAGAAGCCGCGTGCCGGGGCAAGCCGGCAGCGGAGGATCTGATGCCCCTGCTGGAGGGTGACGAAATTCCCGGGGACTTCGACCGCGGTCCGGGGGAAACCGGCATCGGCGTGTTCGGCAAACTGGTGCCCGACCTGGCGGCCGCGTTCGGCCGGGCCGTTGAACGCGGCTACCTGCTGTTCGGCTACGCCGAGCACGTTCAAAGCACGGTCTACCTGGCGACCTCGACCGGTCTCCGGCGCCGCCATTCCGGGGCCGAGGGCAAGTTCCAGGTCAATGCCAAGACACCGGATTTCAAGTCCTCGACCTGGGCCGGCCAGGTGACGACCACCTTTGAGGACGTGGACATCCCGGCGATGGAAGAACGGCTGCGACTGCGGCTGGAGTGGTCGAAGAACCAGATCGCCCTCCCGGCAGGGCATTACGAGGTGCTGCTCGAGCCTTCCTGCGTCGCCGACATGACCCTGGAAGCCTACTGGAGCACTGCCGCGCGGGACGCCGACGAGGGCCGCAGCGTATTCAGCAAGCCCGGCGGCGGCAACCGGCTCGGCGAGAAGCTTGCGCCGTCCGGCATCACGTTGTATTCCGATCCCCGGGAGCCCGGCTTCGAGGTGGCGCCGTTCAGCGTTGCCACCTCCTCCAGCAGCTACTCGTCTGTCTTCGACAACGGCCTGACCAGCGGACGCACACACTGGATCGACGCCGGTGTGCTCACCGGCCTCATCACCACCCGGCACTGGGCCAAAGTCTCCGGCGCCGAGCCCAAGCCGTTCATCGACAACCTGATCTTCCCGGCCGAGGGTCCGTCCCTGGAGGAGATGATCTCCTCGACCGAGCGAGCGCTGCTGGTGACCTGCCTGTGGTACATACGGGAGGTCGACCCCCAGACCCTGCTTCTCACCGGGCTCACCCGCGACGGCGTCTTTCTGGTTGAGGACGGAGAGGTGGTGGGGGCGGTCAACAACTTCCGTTTCAACATGAGCCCCCTCGACATGCTGGCGCAGACACTGGAGATAGGACGGTCCGAGTCCACGCTCGCCCGCGAGCTCGGGGACTACTTCACCTTCGCCAAGATGCCTCCGCTGCGGGTCCGGGACTTCCACATGAGCTCGGTAAGCGAGTCGGTTTAGCGATTCACCTCCGGGCAGGGACAGGGATGGTGTCCAGGTCCCGGGCGGCCACGGTGTTCGGGAATACCTCCTGCGCCTCGGCCAGCAACAACGCCACGTCGTCGTACCGCTGCGAAAAATGGGTCAGCACCAGCAGCCGGGCGCCCGCCTCCCGGGCGATCAGAGCCGCATGGGCCGCCGTCAGGTGCCCGTGCCTGTGAGCCAGAGCCGCTTCGGTGGAC
>DATLGP010000379.1:0-17272 GCA_035540395.1 Actinomycetota bacterium | reverse complement strand
GGGTTGCTGGTATCGCTCGGCGCGTTGGCCGGCGCCCTGGGCACGGCCGCGGCGATCTACTTCCTGGCCTACCGCCGCGGCATCACTGCCTACCGTCTGGTGTTGGTGGGCATCGGAGTGGCTGCGGTCCTTTCCAGTCTCACCTCCTACCTGTTGACCAGGGCCCAGATCTGGGAAGCGCAGCGCGCAACCGTGTGGCTCACCGGCTCGTTGAACGGCAGGGGTTGGGAGCACGTCCGGCCGGTGGGCCTGGCGATGCTCGCACTGTTTCCGGTGGTGCTGCTTCTGGCCCGGCCGCTGCGGGCCTTGCAGCTGGGAGACGACACGGCTAAGAGCCTGGGGGTGGGGGTTGAGCGCTACCGCCGGTATTTGATCCTGGTTGCGGTGGCGCTGGCTGCAGTCGCCACCTCGTCCGCCGGCCCGGTGGCTTTCGTGGCATTTGTGGCGCCGCCTATCGCCCGGCGGCTTACCCGCTCCAGCCTGACCTTGGTGCCGGCTGCACTTGCCGGGGCACTGCTCGTGCTCCTGTCGGACCTGGTGGCCCGCCGGGCCTTTGCCCCCACCGAGCTGCCGGTCGGAATAATCACCGGCATAGTCGGTGCCCCTTACCTGTTGTGGCTGCTTGCCCGGGCCAACCGCGTGGGGACCGGCGGATGAGCGAGATGAGCCGGGCCACAACCCACACCCTGCAGGCCCAGGAGCTCACCCTTGCCTACGACAAGGTGGAAGTGGCGAAGGACCTGTCACTTTCCATTCCCCCCGGCAAGATCACCTGCATTGTCGGGGCCAACGCCTGCGGCAAGTCCACTCTTCTGCGGGCCCTCTCCCGGTTGCTCAAGCCCCAGGAGGGCTCGGTCCTGCTGGACGGCCAGTGCATCCATCGGCTGCCCACCAAGACGGTTGCCACCCTCCTGGGCATACTGCCGCAGTCGCCGATAGCACCCGAGGGCATCACGGTTGCCGATCTGGTGGCCCGCGGCCGCTACCCCCACCAAAAGTGGTTCCGGCAGTGGAGCACCTCCGACGAGCAGGTGATCACCGACGCCATGGTGGCCACCGGAACGCTCGATCTGGCCACTCGCTCGGTCGACGAGCTGTCGGGAGGCCAGCGACAGCGGGTTTGGATTGCGATGGCGCTGGCGCAGGGCACCGACCTGATGCTGCTGGACGAGCCGACGACATTTCTGGACCTGGCTCACCAGGTGGAAGTGCTGGATCTGCTGGTGGAGCTCAATCACGATGAGGGCCGGACGATAGTCATGGTGCTGCACGACCTGAACCACGCCTGCCGCTACAGCCACCACCTGCTGGCCATGCGGGACGGAAGGCTGGTCGCCGAGGGGACTCCCGAACAGGTGGTGACCGAGGCCATGGTCAAGGATGTCTTTCACCTGCGCAGCCGGGTGCTGCCCGATCCGGTTTCGGGAACCCCGATGGTGATTCCGATTGGCCGGCACTTCAATGTCAGCGAAGAAGACTCGATCGCGTCCGGGACGGCGGCCGCAGGCGTCCCCGGCGGCCGGCATGCCTAGCCCGTCCAACCCCCTGGAAGACACGCTGCGGTGTCTGAGCAACAACGACGAGGTGGATCTGCGCCTGTCGGGCAAGAGTTGGCCGCCGCTCGAGGACCGGTGGTACGTACTCTCCGACGTTCTTTCCGATGCCGAGGTGGTCCCCGGTTGGGTGGAGGACCTGCTTGCCGGGGAAGCCCGGGGCCGGCGGGATGTCGCCGGTTCCTACCTGGCATCATGGCTGGCCGGAATGGTTGCCGGCACCCCGGCGGTCGCATTTATCGCACTCAACCGTGCGTGGCCGCTGGAGCCGGAGTCCATCGCAGTCCACCGGCATGCCGGCGGCTGGTTCGACGGGATGGTTTTGCGCTCACCCGAGATCTGGGTGCTGCCGGAGGACCCGGCGGCCGGGACCCCCCACACCGTCGTACTTGACCCGGTCGAGCGTCAACTCCGGCTGGCCCAGGAGGTGGTAAGGCTGGTCGAGCCGATCTTCGCAGCCGTCCGCTCTGCCACCCGTTTCCCCACGCGCAGCATGTGGGGGTCCCTGGCAGACGGCATTGCGGGAATGGCCCTCTGGAGGGAATGGAGGTCCGGGTCGGCCCAGCCTGCTACATGGGACAGGGCGGGGGAGTTCCTGGACCGGCTCCAGGAGCGGAGCCGGCTGTTAAAGGCCCGGCCGGCGCTCACCGAGGTTGTCTGGTCGGGCGGCACCGCCCGGTTTGCTGCCCGGGGAACCTGCTGTCTTTATTTCAAAGTCTTCGACGGGAAACCAGATCCCGATGGAGAGGGCTACTGCACCTCGTGCCCCTTCCGCTGCGAGGACTGCCGGCACAGCCGGTGGGTGGAGTGGCTCGAGGAGCAGTCTCATTAGGAGGAATACATGATCACGTCAAGCTGCCGCAGCCGCCTCATCCATCTAATGGCGGCCTCGGTCTGCCTGGTGCTTTTATCCGCCTGCGGGGGCGGGACCCAGAAAACCGGGTCATCGGAGTCCTTTCGGGTAGTCGAGACCGCAAAAGGTGCGGTGGAGATCCCGGAACGACCGGAGCGGATTGTGACCCTCGGCTTCGAGGCCAATGTCCTGCTGGACCTCGGGCTGGTGCCCGTTGGGATGGCGAGGGAGCCATTCGACCCCTCGGGCATCTCCTCCTACAACCGTGAGCTGGTGGAAGGGGAGAACGTGACGCTGATCGACATGTCGACTGCCGAGCTGCCCTTCGAGCAGATCGCCGGATTACGACCCGATCTGATCCTGGCCGGTACCTACTACGACATCGACAAGGTGTATGACCGGCTGAGCGAGATCGCCCCGGTGGTCAGCTACGTGAAGGGCTCGTACGAGGACACCTGGCAGGAGCAGGCGACCCTGATCGGCGAAGCGACCGGAAAGGAGGCGGAGGCCGAGGCGGCCGTCAAGCGGCTGAGCGACCGGATAGCCGGGATGGCTGCCCGCCACCCCGCCTGGCAGGGACGGACCTTCAGCATGTCCTTCAACTACGACACCGGCAAGATCACCACCATCACCAACCCGAACGACTTCGCCATCAGGCTGCTGACCGAGCTCGGACTGACCCTCTCGCCGAAAGTTGCCACCCTGGCCGGGGACGATCTGTCGGTACAGCCGGATGTCAGCTACGAGGCGGTCGAGGCTCTCGACGCCGACGTCATCCTCATGGCTCACGCCTCGGACCAGCTCCAGGGATCGCTGGAGCAAAACCCGGTGTTCGCCAATTTGCCGGCGGTGCGCAACGGCGGCCTCGTGAATGTTGACCTCGTGTCGGTGAACGCCCTGCGGACGCCGATGATGCGCGGAATCGACCACGTCCTGGACCTGCTGGAGCCGGAGCTGGAGCGGGCCTTGGGAGGCTGAGCGGCGCCCCGCCACCTTGGGCGCGGCACCTAGCAGGAGATCGAACGACAAACCGGAATCAAAGGAGATCGGATGCAAACCCTCATCTGCGACCGCGAGCAGCACGTGCTCGGTCCCAACGGAGTGACCAGGCGGCAGTTCCTGGTGGGCGCGACGGCTTCGGTGTTGCTGGCGGCGTGCGGTATCGACCCCACCGGCGAAACCGCCAGGAGACCGGGTACCCGGACCATCAAACACTTCGCGGGCACCACCGAGGTTCCGGTGGATCCCCGGCGCATCGTGACCCTGCAGGATCAAAATGCACTCCTGCCGCTACTTGAGCTTGGGGTAAAGCCGGTTGCCTCGGCTGGACTGCTGGCGGACGACGGCACGAGAACGTTCCGGCGCACCGACGGGTTCGACACCTCCGGCATCGAGTTCATAGGGGAGTACGGTGACCCCAACCTCGAGGCGATCGCTGCAGCCCGGCCCGATCTCATCGTCTGCGACGAGTTCAGCGCCGAAGAGGTATACGACCAGCTTTCGAAGATTGCGCCCACCGTATTCGTCCAGGTGTTCAACCGTCCGCTGACCGAGGCACTGTTGGATTTCGCCCGGGTGGTGGGCAAGCAGGACCGGGCGGCAGAGCTGCAGCGTGCCTACCGGGCCAAGGTTGAGGACTTCAAGGCGCAGATGGGCGACGAGCTGTCACGCACCAGCGTCTCGCTGCTATCGGCCGGCGACCCCGGCCGTTTCTACCAGGCGGATTCAGGGGGCCAGGCGCAGTACACGGTAATGCTTGACCTGGGTCTGCCCCGGCCGGCGCCGCAACGCCCCGGCGCCTCCGAAGACTTTACCGAGTACGGCCTGGAGCAGCTTCCCGAACACGATGCGGACGCGGTGATAGTAGACGACTACAGCGGCGACTCATCCAGCGATCCCGGCGTTGACGCACTAACCAAATCCCCTCTGTACGCGAACCTCGCAGCGACCAGAGCCGGCCAGTCCTATGTCATCGACGCCACCAAGTCGGTTGGCTCGGCCTGGGCGCGGATGGAGGCTTTCATCGGCCAGCTGGAGGACATCCTGCTCGATCCCTCGTTCAACCACGACGCGGTCACCGAGTCGGCCTGAATCCAGAGAGAAGTCGAACAAGCCACCACCGTCCCGACCGGAAGCGTCAATCAAACAACCCGAGGAGAAGACATGACCATGCGTCCACTGCGCCATGCGCCCGAGCCCTACCGCCGGCCCGGGTTTGGATTCACCTGCCGGCTGCTAGGTGCTTTGACTGCCCTGGCGATCCTTGGAGCGTGCGGATCGCCCGCCACAGAGGCTGTGTCCGACGCCGAGTCCGCCGGCGGCTCCTCATTCCCCGTCACGATCGAGCACAAGTACGGCTCCACCAACATCTCCAAGGAGCCCAAGCGGGTGGTCGTACTGGGCTTGACGGATGTGGACGCAGTGCTGGCCCTCGGCGTCCAGCCCGTCGGCTTCGTCGACTGGTACGGCGAGTACCCCAAAGCCGACATCCGCAATGGCCTGTGGCCATGGTCGCATGACGCCGTGGGGGACGTTCAGCCGGTGGTGATGCCCCGCAACGAAGACAAGTTCAACTTCGAGACAATTGCATCCCTCAGACCGGACATCCTCATCGCTCAGTACACCGGGATGACCGAGCAGGAGTACAAGACTGCGTCGAAGATTGCCCCGACCGTGGCCCAGTCGGCGGACTTTCCCGACTTCGAGGCTCCCTGGGACGATACGACCCGGCGGATCGGCAAGGCGCTCGGGCGTTCCGAGAAGGCCGAGGAGTTGATTAGGGGGGTCCAGGAGAAGTTCGCCGCTGCCCGCGCTGCTCATCCCGAGTTTCAGGGAAAGACGGCCATGCTGGTAGGCATCTACGACGGGGTCATCTACGCTCGGGGGCCAAAGGAGCCCCACGGCAAGGTGCTGGCCGAGCTGGGGTTTAGCTACCCGGAGAAGGTGGCGGCGCTGATCCCCGACGACAACGTGCTGGCAGAACTCAGCCTGGAGCAGGTGGAGCTGTTGGAGTGTGATGTGCTGATGGTCGGCGAGTTCGAATCCGCCGGAGACCTGACCCGCCACCCGCTGTATCAGAACCTGGCCGTGGTTCGCGAGGACCGGGTTGTGCCCGGCACCGAACCGGTTGAAGGAGCCCTCTACTGGGCCACCGTCACCAGTCTGCCCTACGCCCTGGACCATCTGGTTCCCCAGCTTGCCGCAGCAGCAGACGGGGATCCGCAAACCAAAGTCGCGGAGGCCATCTCATGAAGATGCGCGCGCAGAAGCCGTGGGGAAAGGCTGCCGGTGGATGCCGGCTGGTCGTCACAGTGCTCATGTGTGTGGCGATTCCGATGGCCGGCTGCAATCCGGCCGGCACGTCGTCGGGTGGCAGTGCAGAGGGAGCATGGACCTATGTCGACGGATCCGGCCGGGAGACCCGGCTCGATTCGGTTCCCAAGAGGATTGTCGCCCACGGCAACGCCGCGGCGGCGCTCATCCCGCTGGGAGTTCGGCCGGTCGGCATCTACGCCGACGGCCCGGTGGAGCAGGACCTGGGCCTGAAGGGCCTGGATCTGGAGGGAATCGAAATCGTCGGTGAGGAGTGGGGGGTTATCAACGTCGAGGCGGTTGCGGCTCTCAGGCCGGATCTGATCGTGGCCGAGTGGTGGCCTCTGGAAAAGGCGTACAGCGGGCTGGAAGAGGGTGCCTCGGCTGCCAGCAAGCAGATCAAGGACATCGCTCCGATCGCCGGGCCCGCCCAAGGCCCCTCGATCCTCCAGATGATCCAGGACTACGAGGAGCTTGCGTCGGCGCTGGGTGCCGATCTGGACTCCTCGCAAGTAAAGGCCAGCCGTGACCAGTTCGAGCGGGCCCGCAGCAATTTCCAGTCGGCTATCCAGAGCAAGCCGAACCTGAGCGTGCTGGCGGTATCGCCTTCTGAGGAGGGACTGTACGTGGCGGTTCCCGAACATGCCGCAGAGCTTGCGGACTTCATGGACTGGGGCCTTGACATCGTTGTGCCGGAAAAGCCCGACCCGGGTTTCGAGTACTGGGAAACCTTGAGTTGGGAAAACGCCGGGAAGTACCAGGCGGACCTGGTGATAGTCGACGAGCGATCCCACCCGGCGAATCTGGATGATGCCAAGAAACGCCCCACGTGGAGGTTCCTGAAAGCGGCGCAAACCGAAGCGGTGGCGATCTGGCCTGCCTACTGGGTGCGCAACTACGCCGACTACTCGATGGCACTGGACCGGTTGACCGAGGCGATTAGCGCCGCCGACGAAAACCTCGTCTGACCAGAGAGGGCGTTTACACGTGGGGCGTCCGTCAGCCGCATATTCTTCCGCCCATGATGTCTGAGCAAAAGTCCCAGCCGGTTTCCCCGGGACACCCCCTGGCCCGGCTCTGGCGCTACGCCACCGGGCACCGGCGCAGGATGATCTGGGCCGCCCTCTGCACCACGCTCAACAAGTTTGCAGACGTCGTCCCGGAGATTCTCATCGGAGCCGCGGTTGACGTGATCGTGAGGGGAGAGGAGTCATTCGTCGGCCGCCTGTTCGGGGTGGACGACCGCTTCACCCAGTTGGTGCTCATCGCAGTTGTCAACGCGGTGGTGTGGGCACTGGAGTCGGCCTTCGAGTATCTGTCGGATCTGGGGTGGCGCAACCTGGCACAGTCCATCGAGCACGATGCCCGCATGGATGCCTACCGGCACATCCAGGACCTGGAGCTGGCCTGGTTCGAGGACAACTCGAGCGGGGGATTGCTGGCGATACTCAACGACGACGTCAACCAGCTGGAGCGGTTCCTCGACAACGGCGCGGCCGCCATCATCGCCACGTTCTGGAACATCGTGCTGGTGGGCACGGTGTTTGCCATTGCTTCGTGGGAGCTGACTCTGCTGGCGTTCTTGCCGATTCCGGTGATCGTGGCCGGGTCGGTTCGGTACCAGCGCCGGCTCCAGCCCTACTACACCAAGGTTCGCAGCCGGGTCTCCGACCTGTCGACCATGCTGGTGAACAATTTGGGCGGGGTCACCACCATCAAGGCGTTCACGGCGGAAAAGCGTGAGGCGGCAAGAGTGGAGGAGGTTTCCGAGGCATACCGTCTGGCCAACCGGGATGCCATCAAGGTCTCATCGGCCTTCATCCCCATGATCCGGATGGCAATCCTGGCTGGGTTCACCTTCACTCTGCTCATCGGCGGACGGATGGTCCTGGACGGAGCGATCGAGGTGGGAATGTATTCGGTGCTCGTCTTCATGACCCAACGTCTGCTGTGGCCGCTTACCTTCCTGGGGGAGACGCTGGATCTGTACCAGAGAGCGATGGCCTCCACCCGGCGCATCCTGGACCTGCTGGACGTCGAGCCCGCGATGTTGCCCGGGACCGCCGAGCTGCCCCGGCCGGTCCGGGGCGAAGTCCGCCTGGAGGCAGTGTCCTTCGGCTATGCCGATGGGCCGGACGTGCTGAGCGACGTCAACCTGTGCGTGCCGGCCGGAGCCACCCACGGTGTGGTGGGGGCTACCGGTTCCGGCAAGTCGACACTCGTCCGGCTCATGCTTCGCTTCCACGACCCGCGGCGGGGTTTGGTCCTCATCGACGGACACGACGTTCGGCAGGTGTCGTACCGGTCCCTGCGGCGAGCCATCGGCTACGTGAGCCAGGATGTCTTCCTGTTTCAAGGAACCGTTCGGGAGAACATCGCATATGGAAGACCCGACGCCACCGACGAGGAAGTGGCGGAGGCTGCCCGCCTTGCCGAGGTACACGACTTTGTCGTCGGAATGAGCAACGGCTACGACACCGTTGTCGGCGAGAGGGGACAGAAGCTGTCGGGCGGCCAGCGGCAACGGATATCGATAGCCCGGGCGATCCTCAGCGATCCGGCAATTCTGGTTCTCGATGAGGCCACCTCCGCCGTAGACAACGAGACGGAGGCTGCTATCCAGCGGTCGCTGGCACATGTGGCACAAGGCAGAACCGCATTGGTGATCGCCCACCGGCTGTCGACGGTCCGGCACGCGGACAAGATCTGGGTGATGGAGCAGGGACGAATTGCGGAGGCGGGTACCCACGATGAGCTGGTCGACTCCGGCGGCCTCTACGCGGCCCTTTGGCGGGTACAAACCGGCGAAGCGGTGCAAACCCCGCTGCATTGATCCCGCCGCCGGGTCGCCCCCCTGGCCCGGTGGCAGCCGATCGATTCCGGGCCGGCATTCCGGCCTCTCTTTTGAACTTTTATTGACCGCCACCCGCCTGCCCAGTTCCTGTTCTTCCTTACCGCAAATTCTGATAGTTTTCGTCACCGTCAGAAATGGATCTAATGAGGAGGCGCAACATGAAGCGGAGACACACCATCGTAGTGGCCATGCTCCTGGCCGGCACAACCCTCGTTGGGTGTAACACGGACGGTGGTGATGCCGGCGCGCCCGAAGCGCGCCAGGATGATGAGGCCGAGGCCTCGCCGCAAAGGATAGATATCGCCGCGCTGGACTACTCCTTCGAAGTTCCCGATACGATCGACAGCGGCCTTGTTCAGTTCGATTTTGTAAACCGTGGGCAAGAGCCGCACTTCTTCGGTCTGGCCAAGATCGCCGAAGGCCATACGCTCGAAGAGGTCATGGCCGCGTTGACCGGCCCTCCGCCGCCTCCCGGGGTCGCCCCCGCCGCGCCTCCACCGTTCGAGGACTGGGGAGGCATCGCCACCAGCGACCCGGGCGTTAGTGGAGAGGTCGCCTTCGACATTCCGGCCGGCGGCTACGTCTTCTACTGCTTGGTGCCCTCGCCTGATGGCGAATCTCACGCCGCCAAGGGGATGGTGAAAGAGATCACCGTGACCGAGAGCACTGGAGCTGCGGCGTCCTTGCCGGAAGCAGAAGAAGTCATGGTCGCAACCGACTTCGCCTTCAACCGGGCGCCCACGCTGACTGAGGGCAGCAACGAGTTCCGGATTCGCAACGACGGGCGCCAGCTTCATGAGATCAACCTGTTCGAGATAGCTGCCGACCAGACGATCGAAGACGTAGTCGAATGGCATGGGGAGATGGCCGGGCCTCCACCGGGCAGGTTCCTAGGGGGGGTCGCGGTCGCGCCGGGAGAAGAGGGTTCGACGACGTTGGACATTGCTCCGGGCCGAACCTACGTATTCATCTGCGCAATTCCCGACGTCCTCGGCGACTTCGCGCCCCATGTAACCAAGGGGATGCATACCGAGGCCTTATCGGTTTCCTGATACTTCGAAAACCAGCGTCGGCGAAGCGCCGGGGGCTGCTCGGCCGTAGGGGAGTGGACCGTTAGAAGAGGGGGATCTTCGGATCCCTCTCTTCTATTTCGACGGTGACCGACCGCCGGATACGCCACCCAGCGTCCCCGGGACGTTCCTGCGCGGGGAAGGCGGGTGACCTCAAAGGTGCGGGGTTCGTCCGCAGCCTCGCGGGGTATCTGCTTCCAAGAATCGAAACTTTCAGGAAAGGATCGCACATGCCAGACACTGGACCGGAGGCGGGAGCAGAGAGCGTGGCGGAAGGCATAAAGGGCAAAGCAAAGGATGTAGTCGGCTCGGCAATCGGAGACGAGCGGATGGAGCGGGAAGGCGAGGCTCAGCAGGCCAAAGCCGGCGCGCAACGTGATGTCGCCGCCAAAGAAGCCGAGGCGGAGGCAGCAAGAGCAAGGGCGGAGGCTCACGAGGCAGAGCAGCGAGCCAACCAGTAGTAACAAGTAGACGAGTGCCAAATGACCAGCAAGCTTCGGGCGCGGTTGAGCGAGTTGAATAGTTGGTTCTTTAGATACGTCGCTTCCAAACGCGCCGTGGGAATCGTCTTTGCGACGGTTTTGCTCTTCGGCGTGGGCAACGCCAGTGCCGAGTATCAGGGCGCCACCTACTCACAGGAGCCGGTTTCGACCACCGAGCCATCTCCAACGCCTGATCCCTCTCCTTCGCAAGAGGCCGGCATAACACCACCGGGAGGTGGCGGAGGCAACATCAACAACGAGGTAGTGGTAGTCAACACGGTGGACGGGCGAAGTGCGGACCGGGCAAGGGTCGGAGTGGCCCGGGTGACCGGACATGTCGCCAACAATCAAAACGCGGCCGCGGCCACCTCCTCATGCAGTGACTGCCGAACCGTTGCAGTGGCGGCCCAGGCGGTGATCATCCAGCGTACCGACGCGACCACCATCTCTCCCAGGAATTACGCGATCGCGATCAATCAGAGCTGCGTGCGATGCGAGACCTTTGCCGCCGCCTACCAGTACGTGTTCACTACCGACGGGCTGGTCCGCTTTAGCGCGGGCGCTGAACAAAAGCTCGCCGGTTTCGAGGGGCAGATCCGGCAGGTAGCCGGCGACGGGTCCCTGTCCTTCCCGGAAATGGAGGCGAAGATAGACGGTATCGTCGCCAAGATGTGGTCCTTGGTTGCAAGTGAACTAGAAGCGGTGGGCGTACAAGGATCCGGTCGGGCGTTGAAAGATACGGATAGGGCTACCGAACAGACCGGCGATCCTTCGCCGACCCCGTCGCCAAGCGCATCTCCGAGCGCCTCGCCATCTCCGAGCGCCTCGCCATCTCCGAGCGGCAGCGCCTCGCCCTCCCCGAGTGGAGAGCCGACGCCGAACACCGCCAAAGATGAGCCCGATTCTGAAGGCGCCTCACCGACTGCGACGGTCACAGCATCCCCTTCCCCAAAGGCGTGACGAACGGCTAGGGCCGACCGCCTTCGACAGGTCGACCGCCCGTAACCCCGGGCTATCAACGGAGACATGTCTGGTCGAGACCTACGAACCCTGGGCAGAATTCGAACCCGGTTCGTGCCACATAAGGGCTACCGCGCCCTTGAATAACAATAGCTGTCGGCCGGACCGCTTTGTGCCGATACGTATGGCAGGAACCGGAAGGCTAGTGGACAAGGTGCAGCTATGCACCCACACGTCTCCCTTACCGCAGACAGAGCAGTCAGGCACTACGCCGTCAAGGCAAACCAGTCGATCCACCGTTCCGCAGGGGTGCGGAGTCAGGAACCATTACTATGAAAGCCAAGTTGGCCCTTCCAGGTTTCATCCTGGTGACGATGTTCACCATGGTCATGTTTATGGGGCCGTCCTTAGCGGCAACCGCCGCCACGCTCGGCACCGCCGGCAACTTCGGCACACTGGCCCTGGCCACCAGCTCCTTGATCCTGACGGGAGCCGCGGTTGTGATGGAGGAACGGCGCCGCAACACGGAAGCAAGCAAGCTCCGGTGCAGCCGGTACGCTGCCTTGATCCTCGACCGTGACTAAATCAAGGTGCTGAAGTCCTCGTCCGATGGCCTTTGGAGATCTACTCGAGTAGGCAGTCCCTTCACCAGCGCTCGCTAACTGCAATAACAGCCATTATGGAAGTTGGGTGCTCATTCCGGTAGCTCTGTCAGAGGTTGAGTTATCGATCGAGGCGCCGCTCCCCGATCGTGGTCAAACCCATGGTCGCCACCGGAGTCACGGCTACGGTGATCGCTATCATGGTGGTCGGAGCGCAGGATGGCCGCGGTTCACCTCGAGGAGGACTACCGCTCCTACTCGATCAGGTCTAGTCCGTTCAGCGAGGGCGCCCGGTACAGCCCTTCCAGGGCCCTTTCCAACTCGCTGGTAGTGACTCCTGGCGTGGAACCAGTTTCCCTACGAGCCGGGGGATCAAATTGCGCCGACATCCGACTGCGAGACCGCATCTTTGACCGCTGTTTCATGGTGATCTCCTCCTCTAGTGTCAGTTGCTGAATGCAGCGTCGGAAAGGTAGGGCGTCAGCAGGATGCCTAGCTGCAGGGTCAGCATCCGCATCCAGGCTGACCCGATTTCCGCCGTAGCCTTAGGCTCACCGAGGAGGCCGAAGACGTAATCGTCGGTTTCGCCGGGAGCGATGGTGTTCAGCGCGGTCATCACCCTCATCTCAACCCACCCCATGAGAGCGAGGGTCAGGTCGGCCGGGATGACGACATGGGGGAAGGCTCCACCGCCCGGCACATGAGCGTCGGCAACCTTGGACATATAGTCGTGAAATTGTCCGTCCTTCGGCTGGGTAGCGGTTCTGATCCACCAGGCTTTAAGCGTCTTCTTGCGCTGGGCCAGGTGGGGCTCTTCCTGGAAGTAGCCGGCAGACTCCGGACGGGACAGAAGATAAGTGTATGCCAACGAGATCACACCGCCGGCGGCGGCTTCCAGCAGCGGTCCGGTCTTCGCGAGAATCTGCTGCTCTTTGGGTCCGAAACCGGCAAACTCTGCCAACTCATGATAGCTCGTCGACCCGTGCTTGCTCGCCGGCCCGGTAGGCTCGACCAGGTAGGGCTCTAACATGATGTTCAACTGAAGGATGAGCTGATTCATCCATGCTCCCCCTGCTGCAGACAGGTCGTAGATGTCGCAAGTCTGACCGAGGACGGCGAGTATTTCGCCTTGAACCCACGAGGTGAGTCCCACGATCATCTGGGGCGGGAGAGCCGCCCTCACCCCTGGAAAGGTCGACTTGCCGCCCGGCAGGTGGCTCATCTCCCTCAGACGGGCGGCCATCGCCTCATCGAATGGACCGTTACTGGTCATCGCCAGCCACTCTTTCATCAGGGCCTCGTCTACCGGGTCTCCGGCAACTCCGTCCATGAAGGGAGCAAACTCGCTTCGTGACAGGAGGTAGGACGAAACCGATCCGGGCAACCCCTCGGCGAAGTGCGACAGTCCCTGACTGGTTTCAATGATCGAGAGAGCCTCGTAGTCGCCGAAATTCGCGAACTCTGCCAGAGAGTGAAAGCCGGGGGTCACCAACGGCTCGTTATCAATCTCTGCAGCATCCCCCGTCTCGGTGTGTAAACGCAGTGCCATCTGATCCCCTTCCTCAAGCTTGCGGAGAGCGCAAAGGGTTGCGCTTCCTGGGAGTAAATCTCCCGGTGCGGGCTTCCGAACTTCGCTTGCCGGGTCCTTCATATCGGTGCATTGGCCGACTCCTTCCCGGCGCCTCGAGGCTTCTTGTCCGTTTGAAACCAAGGTATGGGCGAGCGATTACGGGTCGGTAAGGAGTGGGTTACATCGTGGTAAGTCGTGAACTGCGCATGACGGACTCTTTAACGAAGTTGCCTTCGAGCGTGTGACCAGGGGGGCGACAGATGATCGAACAGGCACTAACGCATCGGGTCAACTGGGTGCGAGCCGGAGCGACCCCGAGCGCGTCCCGGTCTGTACCGCGAGAGGCACTGTGTTGGCGCCTTGAAGGAGCATTACCTCGCGGAGGAGGTCCTCATGCTCGACACCGGGGTGGGCCGGCCGGTCGGTATACCGGGCAATCTAATTACGAAGGCGGGGCCGCCTCGGGTTGCTTTGACCAAAGGCGATAACCGATCCATAGCAGTCCAATGCCGGCGAGGGGAATTCCCAGGAGGAAACCCCACTCAGTGGTTTCGGGACTTTCTTCGAAGAAGGCGCCGGTGACCATATCCAGAACGACCGCGCCGACGAGTCCAATCGGCACCAGCCACAACCCCACGTGATCGAGCACGCGGGCTTTCAATGAC
The DNA here is from genome assembly GCA_035540395.1 of Actinomycetota bacterium. GTDB lineage: Bacteria > Actinomycetota > CADDZG01 > JAHWKV01 > JAHWKV01 > JAJCYE01. Next base: position 3,351 of record DATLGP010000379.1, on the reverse strand, counting down.
CCGATGATGAACAAGACAAAGCCCAGTAGGAACGAGAAGAAGCCGATGGGCCAAACGACCTCACCCCACGCCGGCTCGCCTGGATCCCCAACCGCCTCCCAGACAAGGAACACCACTCCCAGGGTCACCATGAGGCCCGCCCCAAGCAGGAACAGTCTTGTCCCCCACACACCTACAGGGCCGTCGGCAGGGGCTTGGAGGCGGTGAAGCTTGGGCACTGCGTAAAGCAGGAGTGCCATCGCCAGGATGATAAACAGCCAGCTCCACTCAATGGCTGCGCCGAGTCCCCCACCAAGCACGAAGAAGGCTCCTGCGAGCATTGTGATGAGCCCGACTGTACGGGCGTTTGAGCCAACGACACCGTCACCCAGCGGACCCACTGCGACCTCCAGAAGGATGGGGCGACATCCTAGTTACGCAGTAGGCTCCTGTCAAAGTGCGCCAGAAGGACGGGCTTCGCCAACAGCTCGCCTATTCCTGAGCCAGCAGACCGTAGGTGAAACCCACTACCTCGCTTAGCTTGCCCCGCCACCAAACGCCCTGGTTGCCCGGGATGGCATTACCACCGTAGAAAAACCTGGCGTCCCTCAGGTGGATGTAACCCACCGACCGATAGTCGGTGTCTTCCAGATCCTCGTTGTCGTCGTCCTGGGAGGCTTGCTGCGGTTCGGGCTCGTCCGAACCGGGCTGGAACATCGGATACCTCTGCACCGCGACCTGGCGCATGACCTGGGCGAATACCTCGCCGCCCGCTTCCTCCAGGACGTTGGCTATACCGTGGAAATACTCATTGCCGCTCACCACCCAGCCGGACACCAAACCGCCGGAGATGTTGAGGGTGATTCCGAAGGAGAACCCCGCTTTGTTGACCGAGTCCACCAGCACGGTCAGCAGCCAGTCGCGCTCCAGGAAATCCTCGGCTTCGCCCAACTCCTCGGAGTCTTCCTCCATCTCGAGCCCTCACCCACCTTTCTAAGCGCCGTCACCGGGTCGACCGCAACATATCCGGCCAATCGTCCCCTGCTCGTGCTTGGATCACGATTATGGAAGTTAAGGGATCCCCGGACCGTCGCATTACACTACCCTCCTCCCCCTCCAAGGTCGCCGACCTGGCCGAGCAATGGCTGGATGAGCGCAGAACAATCGGCAGGGGTATCTCAAGCCAGACCGAAGCCGCTTATCGCCGTGATCTGACGAACTGGGCAAACATCATCGCCGACATAGCCGGCCGTCCCGCTGCTCCCCCGTACCCTCCGGATGAACGACCCGACCCGTTCCTGCGGGCGCTGGGACGCCTGGAGCTGGACGACCTCAGCCTCGACCCCATCAAGCGGGCCCTGGCTCAGATGGCCCGCATGGAGTATGCGCCGGCCAGCCGGGGGCGGATGCTGGCAGCACTGAGGGGGTTCTGCCGCTGGCTGGTCATCGAGGGTCACATGGCGGCCGATCCCACCATTCACCTCGGCAACCCGTCGATCCCCAGCCGGATGCCCTCGGCCTTTCTTGCCTCCGAGCTGGAGGCAATAGTGCGGACTGTTTCACAGAAGGACCCATCGGCGCGCCTTCCCTGGCCCATGCGGGACCGGGCCCTGGTGGCGGTCCTTGCCGGGGCCGGCCTCAGGGCCTCGGAATGCATAAACCTGAAGATGGCCGACCTGATCCGTGAGCAGCCGCCGATCTTCAAGGTGACCGGAAAAGGCAACAAGCAGCGCCGGGTGCCGCTTCCGGTGGAGGTGGTCCAGGCAGTGGACGAGTACCTGGAGGAACGGCGGGAGCGCCTGGGAGAGCCCGCGCCCACCGCCCCGCTTCTGGTGCGCTACAACGGGAAGCCGTTCACCCGGGAATCACTCAACTACCACGTGTACCGCTGGCTGCTGCGGGCCGGCGTCCACAAGCCGGAAGGTGAGGCCGCCCACGCCTTTCGCCACACCTACGCCAAGGGTCTGGTGGCCAACGGGGTCCCGCTGTCGTCCGTTCAGGCACTGCTGGGACACGCCAACCTGAACACCACCCAGGTCTACCTCAGGATGACCGGAGCCGAGCTGGCCGACGCCGTGCAGGCGGCCGAGGTGCGCCAGTACTTACGCGCCACCTGACCCGGCGGATCTGAAATGGACCCGGGCCGCCTGGACGAACAGGCCCGCCCAGGCCTCGAACTCTTCCTCGGTCCATACCGAGTTCCACGGCGCCTGCTCGAGAATGGCCTGGATCACATTCGGGTAGCCGGCCGGGGCCGGACGGCCCGGCGAGTTCGAACCACCGGCCTGCTCAGGTGCCGGGACGGGGAAGACGGTTCCCTTGGGAAGCACCATCTGGTTGGCTCCGGACTCGAAGAACCCGGCCTGTTCTGCCGAGCGCACGAAGACCTGACGGGCCGTCTTGACCTGCGTTCGGGCGACGCCCAGCCGCAACATCTCTAGCTCCAACCCTAAATTTCCCGGCAAGCGCCTCCCGCGATGGCTCTGGAAAATCGACAGATACAGCGGGACGGAAAGGAATGCCTCGACCCGGCTCTGGCGAGCGGTCTGGTGGTCCACCAGCCGCCGGCCAAGCGCCGTGAGCTCGATCACGTTACGGGCGCCCTGGACGACCCCGAACAGCTTGGCCGCCGCCACCTTGTTGCGGAAGGCGCCGCTATTGAGCACGCTGTGGCCGAGCCAGGCGGCAAGCTGCTCGGGCCTGCACCGCCCGAGACTCTCGGCCACCAGCTGGGCCGCCCGCTCCGCCTGCCCCAGGTCGGTGTACGGGAACGCAACCGTCGACCTGGGCCGCGGCGCAGCCGGCGGCGTCTCGTTCGCCCCCACTGCGGTAAGTCTGGGCTTATCCCCCACCGGCACCTCCCAGCCAAGCGTAACCACGAACCAGACTAATGTCTAGCAATGTCTGGCCGCTTTTGTAATCTGGATTCTAACGTCTGCTTATTGTTGTAAGCCCGGCTAATCGTGGTTGCAGCCCCCTCCCCTCTGCCAGACGCGCCAGACAATGGACGGTATGCGGCTGCTGCGGGCTGGCGATATCCTTAGGTTGTGAACCGGCCCCTGGAAGACCAGATGCAAAGCAAGGTAGAGGCCGCGAAGCGCCGCCTGGCCTCCGGAGGCACTGTCGACCCCGGTCCCGTGGAAGAGGTCCACCCCCCCGGCGAGCTGCGCCAGGTATTTCGCAGGTTCCGGCGCCTGCTGGGCGCCGCGGGCAACCCGGGAACGATCGAGATCGACGGGGCGCTGCGGGCCGGCTGGATCATCTCGTCCGGAACCGTCGAGGGGCACGGGGATGAGGTCTTCCACGTGGTGATGCTCACCAACGGCGCTCTCCACTATTTCAGCGGGGAAGTCACCGAAGAGCCTGTCGAAC
>DATLGP010000378.1:0-3126 GCA_035540395.1 Actinomycetota bacterium | reverse complement strand
CGGCCAACGCCGGAACCGGAATGACCATCGACCTGGACCGGGTGCCTCTGAGGGAAAAGGGCATGGAGCCCTTCGAGATCCTCACCTCGGAGTCCCAGGAGCGAATGCTGGTGATCGTGAAGCCCGAGCTGGTGCAGGACGCGATCGACGAGTGCACCCGGCTGGGGCTGCGAGCCTCGGTCATCGGCGAGGTGACCGACACCGGCCGGCTGACGGTTACCAGGGGCGGCGAGGTGGTGGCCGACGTCCCGGCGGCCTCCCTGGGCGACGGCCCCCTCTACCACCGGCCCTACACCGCTCCCGAAGGTGCGCGAACGGTCAGATTTGCCGACGCACCGGGCCCCGGCACCCCCCCGGACGAGGCCCTTATGAGGCTGGCTGCCTCGGCGAACATCGCCTCGAAGCGGTGGGTATGGGAGCAGTACGACTACCAGGTGATGCTCAACACCGTCGCCGGCCCGGGCTCCGACGCAGCGATTTTGCGGCTGCCCGGGACCCAGACCCGGATAGCGGTCACCGTGGACGGCAACGGCCGCTACGGCCAGATCGACCCCAGACAAGGCGCTCGCCACTCGGTTGCCGAGGCGTACCGCAACCTGTGCACCATGGGGGCCGAGCCGGTCGCCGTCACCAACTGCATGAACTTCGGGAACCCCGAGATCCCGGAAGTGATGTGGCAGTTCGTTGAGGCGGTCTCCGGCATGGGCGAAGCCTGCCGGGCGCTGGAGACCCCGATCACCGGGGGCAACGTCTCGTTTTACAACCAGACCCTGGACGAGGCGATCTACCCGACACCGATGATCGGAATGATCGGCATCGTCAAACCCGGCGTCGTGGCTCCTCCCGCCGGCTTTCAAAAGGAGGAGGACATCGTCGTCCTGCTCGGCCGGACCGGCGACGAGCTGGGAGGCAGCGAGTACCAGCGATCGATCCTCGGCACCCTGGAGGGGCCGCTGCCCGCACTGGACCTGAACGCCGAGGCCTCCCTGGGGTGGCTGCTGCGGGAGCTGATCTCGAGGGGCCTGCTCAACAGCGCCCACGATTGTTCGGAAGGGGGGATCGGCGTGGCGCTGGCCGAGATGGTCGCCCTGGGGCGGTGGGGGGCGCAGATCCGCCCCGAGCCCGGCCGCGACCTGATTTCGTGGCTATTTTCCGAGACCACCGCCCGGGTAGTGGTGGCGGTTGGTCCCGGCGACCTGGCCGAGCTGTTGGAGCTGGCCCGGGGGATCGGAACCCCGGTTGCCGAGCTCGGAATCGTCAAGGGGAGGCTGCTTTCGATCCGGGGCATGCCCGACATCAAGGCCGCCGAGATCAGGCGGGAGTACGAGCGGGGATTTCCACGGTTAATGGGGTCGGATTGAGGGAATAGTCCTTAAACAATCGCCGTTTGTGCCGATGAGTACAAACAGTCAACAAAGGCGGAGGACTATGAAACGCAGCGGCGGCAAGAAGGTAGCCCTGGCCGTAAACGGGGCATCCAAGTCGTCGTTCCCCCGCCGCCTGCGCGGCGAGCTTCAGTTGCAGGACAAGATGGGCAACGTCCTCCTGCGCTCCCACGTCAGCAGGTAAGCCGGCTCAGAATCCACCGAACTTCTCAGGTGCCCCAACCGGGGCACCTGAGACTGTTTTCGGGCAATCCTTATCGAACCTCGGCCGCCATTCGCCTGCCGCCTAGAACCAGCGCGATTCCAAGGATGGTGAACCCGATTCCCACGCCTGCCGCCATCCGGGCGGGGGCAGGGACGTCGGGAACGAAGAACGCCGGCATTGCCGTAAGGGCCGACAGCGAGCGGATGACCAGCAGGACCACCAGGGCTGCCCTGGACCCCCTGTGGGCCCCGAATACTGCGACGAGGCTGATCAGGCCTAGCACCGACCCGATTACTGCGATGAACATTGGCGGGGTCTCTCCGTCGGTCATCAGCGGCGCAAGCAGGTCCGCCACCGACAACAAACCGAGGACCGCCAGGCCTGCGATGAACAACCGTCTCTGATGCATTGCTGCCTCCTTGAAATCCGGAATCAACTGACGCCCCGATCGTGCCCAATGACGATCCCGGATGGCATGAGGACGGCTTCTCCCGGCAGCGGGAAATTCTCCCGGCGTTCGGGAAATCTCTCCCTGTACTGAGGGACGCTTTGGGGGCAAACTGCTCCCCATGGACGGATCTGCACGCCGAAGACTTCTGCGTCCCCTGGCGCCGATACTGGGCGCGGCGGCCCTGTTGCAGATCGCGGGCGCGTGGGTTCTGTGCGTAAGGGTCGGATGGTCCTGGGACGACGCGTTCGAGGCGTTCGTGGTGACCAACTCGGCGATTGCCCTTTCGTTTGCGGTATGCGGCTCGGTCATTGCGTTCCACCGGCCGCGCAACCCGATCGGATGGCTGTTTCTGGGGGCCGGGCTGGCCCAGGGCACCACCGCGCTCATGGCGCCGGTAATGCAAGCCCTTCACGACGCCGGCGCCCCGCTGGGACTTCAACGGCTGGCCGTGACGCTGTTCGGTTATTCCTGGCCGTGGGCGATCGGCTTGTTCATCCCGCTGGCCTTGATCTTGTTCCCGGATGGGCGCCCGCCCTCGCCCCGGTGGCGGGCGGTAGTCTGGGCTCTGGTCGCGACCGCACCGCTGTTTGTGCTCTCCATGGGGGCGGATCCGTCCCCTGATCTCGGCCCCGCCCCCACCGGGTACCTGACGCTGGCCAACTACCATGAGCTGGCCGGTTGGTGGACGTTCGCCGAGGTCAGAGGGCTCGCCGTAATGCTGCTTGCCTTTGCCGGCCTTTTGATTCGTTACCGCCGGGCCGACGAGACCGGCCGCCGCCAGTTGCTGTGGGTTCTGCTGGGAACCATCGCGTTCGTGTCGTTCACGGTTCCCTGGGCATTCGTCGCGGGGACCCCGGTTGGTGTCCTGCTGGCGATCCCGCTGGTGCCGGCATCGGTTGCAGTTGCAATCGTGCGCCACCAGCTGCTCGACATCCGCCTGGTGGTATCGCGGGCCCTGGCATTCGTCCTTCTGTCGGTAGCAACGGTTCTGGTTTACCTGGGGCTGGTCGCGATCCTGGACCGGGTGGTGTCGGACCGGTTCGGCGGGTCGGCGGTGGCGACGGCCCTGCTGATAGTGCTGATGT